>NZ_CP006720.1:600000-900000 GCF_000565195.1 Spiroplasma mirum ATCC 29335
TTAAAATTATTTAAAATTATACTTTGAATCGGATCAGTTACTTCTCCGCTGGTTGCGCCAGCAATTGCATAATTATTTCCTTGGAAATTATAATTACTAAAGTTTCAACCAGTTTCTAAATTAATTCCTAGCTTTTCACTTAATACTTTGCCAGCAACCTTACCATTTGTAAAAGAATCATTGGCAAAGGGTGGATCCATTTCAACGGGACTGCGACGACCTAAAATCTTGCTCGCTACCTGGGCAATTCCCCCTGAATCAGATAAACTATCTCCTAAAATATAAAAGTTAGTAAATTTACCCGAGTAGTTCGAATCATCAATTGCGTGGGAAGTATCAATATCCATCCCAATGGTACTTGTATCATCACTAGGAGGTGGTGACACATGAGAAGTTTCGGGATGACAAGCAACTAGATTTCCGGCAACGCCAAAATATAATGTTGCTGCATAAAACATTATAAATAATTTCTTCATATTTATTTTTTTTCTCCTTAATTAGTTTTTTTAAATTAGTTTGTAGTTATTTTTAGGTTTTATTTTAAATTTGAGTTATGAAATATTAAAATTAATATTTCATAATAAAATTTTAACAAAAATTTTTAAGTTTTAAGTTTTTTAACAACCATTTTAGCTATTAATTTTATTAAAATTTTTGTTAAGAAAAGCTGGTTATTTTTGAGAATATTTTTAAAACCCTTCTTTTCTAGTGTAAAATGTAAACAAGGAGTTGAAGATTTGTGAAATATTTGTATCGAATTTTATTTTTTAATTATTTTCATAGTATTTTTGGATTTTACCTCGGTTTTATCGGCCCAACTTTATTTGCCATCACCCTAATTGGTTTTCGATTTACAAATATTGTTACAATCCCCTCATTTATGGCCTTAGTTATTATTCGGAATGCGACCACTAACTTAGCAGTTTCCTTAACGCAATTACGCTTATCAGGATTTTTCTCCCGTTTAGCAACAACCCCGTTTGCCAAACCTCGTTTAAAATTTAAATTTTTTACGGTGATTATTATTTTTAACGGGGCTTTATCAGTTTTTATTGCCTTATGAATTTTATTATTATCTGTTATTATACAACCAAACGCCAATATTTTTGCAAATGTTAATTGAGGTTATACAATATTAGGCTTTATTTTATTATTAATAATGTCTTTATTATTAGGATTATTAATTGGCGGGCTGGCACGAAGTAATGGTATTTCGAGGATAATTGGTTTATACTTATATTTCTTATCAACCTATTTATTAGGAATTGTGTATGGTTATAACTTAATTAATAAATATGCTCCGGCAATTAATATTATTACTTTATTTATCCCATTTGATTATAGTGTTTCTATTATTCAAGTTGGCTGAAGTGGTAATGTCCATAATATGACAATTCCCTATTTTGATCACATTACTAACACAACAGTTAATTATACAGTGGGCTTACCCACAATGTGAATTGCAATTTTAGTTTCTATTATTATTATCATTCTAAGTGGCATTGGCTTTTGACAAACTTTTAAATATTATCAAAAATAAGGAAGGAACCAAGTAAATGAAAAATTGAAAAAAGAGAAACTGCGAAATATTAACTGATGCGGTTGTTGAAATTAGACATATTAAAAAAAGTTTTAATAAAAAAACCATCTTAGAAGATATTAACGCCACAATTTATCCTGGTGATCGAATTGCACTTGTTGGGGCAAATGGTAGTGGAAAATCATTATTATCGGAAATTATTGGGCAATTAATCGAACCAACTAGTGGAAAAATTATTTATCGTTTTAATAATCCCAAAAGGCACATTGGAATGTTATTAAATGGTCTTGATTGACCTCCTGGTGTGCGAGTGTGTGATGCTATTAATTTATACAGCTGAATTTATAAAGATTTAGATGAAACTTGAATTAAACTTTTAATCGCCCATTTTAAACTTCAAACTCATTATAAAAAATATATTACCCAATTAACTCCTGAATATAAACAATTATTTAACATGGTGATTTCAATTATTCATAATCCTAGTTTAATTATTTTTGACCGCTCCCTAACCGATGTTGATTTACAATGACAATATGTAGTGTGGAAAATTATTTCAGAAGTTCTATTTAATGATAATACCCGTTCCGCAATATTTATTACCCACCTGGTAAATATTATTCAAGATTTATGTAACCGCATTTGACTAATTCATGAGGGAAAAATTCTCATTGATGATACAGTAGAAAATATTGTCGCCAAATATGGTTCGGTTGAAACTTTCTTAGATAATTACTTTAAGGGAAATTTATAAAAGATGAGACTTTTTCGGATTTTATTACACCATTTCTTCCATAAAAGTAATGTTTTCTACCTATCAGTCTTATTTGGTTATCCCTTGTTAATTGTAATTGTCGCTTGTTCCCTAAATGCTGATTTTCCCATTACCTTACCAACTTATATTTCGGTCGGAATTATCCTGGCAACTGTTATTGTCTTACCAAATTTTTTAATTCAATACCGCAAAATTGAATTTATTTACCGGTTAAAAGCAACCACCATGAATATTTATTGAATAATTGCAAACATTTGTTTATTCTTTCTATTTATTGTGTTATTAATCACAATTTGAATGTTCTTATGAGCAATGATCTTTCCTCAACAACGAATGCTCGTCAAAACTATTAACTGAGGAATTTTCATCTTAGGAATTTTCTTAACAACAACAATGGGGATTGCTATTGGCTTTTGTGCCGGAGGTATTTTTAAAAGTAACTCGGTTTCGTTAATTATTATGTTTTCAATGTTCATAATTCCACTCTATTTAGGAGGAGTTACCATCCCCTTAGATATTATTTATAATAAAGCACCCTGGTTGTTCTATTTAACCCTCGCTATCCCATTTAAATACCCGGTAAGTATTCTACAATTAGCTTGGGGGGGAGATATTAATGGGATGAAAGTTATTAGTAGTACTGGTCATTTAATTAATGTTGGTTTCCCCAATATTTGAATTGGAATTATTGTTTCGCTGGCTGTTAGCGGATTACTAATTTTCTTAGGCATTAAGTTCTTCCGGTTACGTTAAATCTCTAACATTAGAGATTTTTTTAAGCCAAAATAAAAAACAACCCGGGTGAGGTTGTTTTTATAGGGTATCCATGAAGTATAAGAAAATATAATACAAAGTATGGTCATATTCTGATAGGGCTAAACTTGTGCTTTAAATTATTATTAATTAAAAGAACAAATCTTATACTTCTCTAGACACTTTTTATTATATATGGGTATAAATAAATTTCAACAAAAGTTAGCAAACTTTTTGATATTTTTTTAATTTTTAGAATGAATTTGGAACAAAAATGGAACAAAATTGAAACAAAGATGAAATTATTATTATAAACCCTTATAAATAAAGGGTTTATAACTGTTGATAAGCTCAAATCCCCCTGCTAAATTATCTTTATTTTTTTAAACATAAAAAAATATTTGAAATAGTTTATCCTAATAAGATTGACTATTTATCATTTTCAAAGTATGATGGGTGTATTATAAAAATATAATTCAAGAAGATATATAAATAACTAAAAATAACCAGAAAATGCAGTAAAATAAAGGGTTTTAAACTCCCCTACCGAGTTCTCCAAGTCCCCTACCGCATCTTATTTCCTTTTTTTCTACTGATTATCTTTAGTTATCATAAATAGAGGGATAAAATGACAAAAAGAGAACAAACACGAAAAATTTATATAGGTAACATTCAAATTGGGGGTCAAAATAAAGTAGTTATTCAATCAATGACAAATACGAAAACCCATGATATTGCCGCGACATTACAACAAATTAATGCTTTATATAATAAAGGTTGTGAAATTGTGCGGGTTGCGGTTCTAGGTATTGATGATGCCTACGCTTTAAAAGAATTAGTAGCAAAATCCCCCTGCCCATTAGTAGCTGATATTCATTTTAACCATGAATTTGCCCTAATTGCTGCCGATGCGGGAATTAGTAAGATTCGAATTAATCCCGGAAATATTGGAAAAATTGAAAATACTCGTAAAGTTGTGGAAAAATGTAAAGAAAAGAAAATTCCCATTCGAATTGGGGTTAATTCTGGAAGTTTACCATTAGATTTAGTTGAAAAATATGGTTGAACTCCCAAAGCAATGATTGAAAGTGCACGCCGCCATATTGAAATCTTAGAAAATGAAGGATTTTATGATATTATTTTATCTTTAAAAGCAACCGAACCATTAATGGCAATTGAAGCTTATACCCTAGCTAGTCAAGAGTGAAATTACCCTTTGCATTTAGGGATTACTGAAGCTGGTAGTTATCAAAATGGAACAATTAAATCAAGCGCTGGGTTAAGTCCTCTGTTATTAAACGGGATTGGTGATACTATTCGAATTAGTTTATCTTCAGATCCCATTAATGAAATTGAAGTTGCAAAACGGCTATTAAATTCATTAGGTCTGTATGATAACATTGTCGATGTTGTTGCTTGTCCAACTTGCGGTCGTTTAGAATTTGATTTATTTGATGTTGTCCACAAAGTTGAAAAGTATGTCAAAGAAATGAATTTTCCTTTAAAAATTGCGATCTTAGGTTGTGTTGTTAATGGTCCGGGCGAAGCAAAACAAGCTGATATTGGGATTGCTGGTGGTAAAAATGGTGGCATTATTTTTAAAAAAGGCAAAATTTTTAAATCATGTCCCCAAGACCAATTAGTTAGTGAATTAAAACTATTAATTGATGAATATTATCAAAATTGAAAAGCTAGTAAAAATATTAATAAATAAAATGCTGGTAATTAAAACATTTCCTATTAAATATTAACCATCAGAGGAAAGCCAGATTTCCCGATACTTATGTTATAATTTATCTATAAATTTATTTAATTTCAAATAAATTTAAAATAAATTGGGAGGATATTATATGGCCGTGTGTTGTCCAGCTAAAAATCATGAATGTAGTACTTGTCGTACTTGTAGTAAACCAAAAGTTGGTTGTCGTTCATGTTTGGTATGTATATCTTGCATTAATTGTGTTAATAAAGAATGCGCATGCTGTAAAGATAGTCGCTAAAAAATAACTTATTTAATAAGTTATTTTTTTAATTAGAAATTAAATGGTTATATGGAAATTCATTAACTAAGAAATCAAATTATCGCGGGTTTGGATTAATATAAGGATGAATCCGTTCAAATTGTTCAAACGCATTATCAAAGTATTCATCATTAATATATCCCCTTGGCGACTAAATACATAAAAACAATCGAAGCACTGCGATTTACTCCCCAAACACAATGAACATAAATATTTTTCATTTTGATATTATTATCAATGATTTTTAATGCTTGGATAATGGTATTGGGGTCTAATTCTTGTTAAATTGGATAATCTTTAAAATTAAAACAAACATGTTTATCATCAGTCCAAGCATATTTATCTTCGGTTTTGGGGATTTTATGCATAATAACTTGCTCACGAAAAATTTCTTAGGCACAAGAAAATACTAAATTAGCATCAGGAGGAATATTATGGCAATCACCTAAATATAAATTATCTAAAATTTTCTTTGACGACATTTGTGTTATCTCTTTTCTATTGGTGTTTTCCCATATTTTTGAAAGGGATCAGTAAATTTTTTATTTTTAATCATGGTAATTTCTTCTTGGTATGGGGAATACATTTTGCCTTCCTGGTCTTTAACATAAGGTGTTTCTAAAATTTTAACCATATTATTTAGTCGGGGATGATAAATAATTTTAAGTAAATTATCAAATCCTAAATAACCATAACCAATATTTTCATGACGATCTTTATGAGCATTTAAGGGGTTTTTACTATCATTAATATGTAAACATAAAAGTCGATCAAGACCAATCATCTGGTCAAATTCCTCAATGATAGCATCTAAATGCTCTCCTAGCTGGTAACCACTATCATGTAAATGACAAGTGTCCCAACACACCCCTAATTTATCGTTTAACTTAACATTATCAATAATATATTTTAATTGGGTAAAATTAACCCCTAATTCGCTCCCCTTACCCGCCATAGTTTCTAAAGCAACGAGTGCTTTTTGCTCAGCGGTTAGGACTAAATTTAAACCTTCAACAATCAGATCTAACCCGACTTGTTCTTCGGCTCCCACTGCACTACCGGGATGTAAAACTATTGTTTTAATTCCAATTTTATCAGCCCGGGAAATTTCTTTTTTTAAAAATTCAACCGCAATGTCAAAAGTTTCTTTTTTAAAACTATTTGCTAAATTAATAATATAGGGCGCATGAATAATAACATTATCAATACTTAAATTATTATCTGCTAATTGTTGATGAAATTCAGGGATAAAAAAATTTTTAACATCAACCCGAATCGTGTTTTGTGGGGGACCCGTATAAATCATTAGGGCGTTTGCCCCATTATTAAGAGTTTCATTTAAAGCTCCTAATAAATAATTATCTTGTTTATTCATACTAACATGACTACCAATAATTAAATTATAATCTTTCATTTTTTTACTCCTTATTTTTTAACTTGCTTAACTTATAATATAATATCATATATAATTAAAATATTGATATTTAAGAAAGGAAAATCTGATGATTGAACCTCCCGAAATTGATGAAATTGAAAAAACAGTAAGTAAAATTTATGATAATATTGTAACGAAAAAACACGAAAAATTCTTGGCTTGGCAATGAATTAACTTAGTTTTTATTTGTCTAATTAGCATTAGTCTTTTTATTGCGATTTTTTCTTATATTCAATGTTTTGATTCGCATTTTAAAACAAACCAGAACTTATTTTTATCCTTAGCAATTGTATTTAGTGGGTTATTTGTAGGGTTGCTAATTGGTTTAATTATAATACGCCACGGGCAAAATTGTTTAAAAGAAAAAATTAAGGATAATTTTGACCACCGGATGATTATTAATATTTATGATCAAGTCTATCAAGAGCAAGATAATAACTTAAAATTAAATGATTTAAGTTACCAATGAACCATTACACCGCTTAATTTACATCCCAATGATAATTTTTTAATTAATGACCTTATTTTAGATGGAGTTTATCAACAGTGCCATTTTAATATTGGTTCAATTAGTGAAGCAACTAATACTGTGGTTGATAACTTGGAGCCAAGTTTAGCACCCCAACCGTATAGTATTAATTATTATCGCTATTTATATTTAACAATTAAAAGTGAACAGTTCTGAAACCAAACATTAGAAATTACCCGCAAAATTAAACCACAAAAAAATAACTTAACTTTTGATAACTTCTTTATTTATGATCATCAAAACCCACACATTACTGAGGAATTTAAAGAAAAAGTAATTGCCAATATGATTAAAACAAAATTAATTCCTAATCTTAAAATTGAAAATAACATCTTATCAATTAATTTAGCAACAATCAGTACCAACGGATGAAATGATAACTATGATAGCTTTATTAATTTAGAATTTAGTTTAAATAAACGAATGATGATTGAACAGATTATTACTGCCATTCAAAAAGATTATGTCACTTTGCAAAAAGCGTTGGTGTGGTTTAACTTAATAAATGAAAAAACTGGTGGTTAACCAGTTTTTTAGTATTTTGAAATTGAGAAATTACCAATTAACTTGTCGAGTTTATGGGACAAGATTTTGGCATCGGGGTCCGAAACCATAATCGCGGCCTTCACATATTTATATTCTAATAAGGATGTTGAACAAATTAAAACTTCGTTATTAACATATTGTCCAGCAATATTATCCCGAACCGGAATGCGCATGATATCATTTGAATATTTAATAAATTGGAGTCCGGCGACAATAGCATCCCCTTTTGAAGTTACAATCATTAAACTACGGTATTTAAATTTTGGGAAGATTAAATCCGTTACAATTGACTGGACAATCACAAATAAATATGACGCAAAAAGAACGGGTCCAAAGAAGTATTTAATTTTATAAGTAATTAAGGCATTACCATAAAAGCCATTAATTACATCAAAATTACTTGGGTTCAGACCATTTCCATTGGCTCAAATTTCGTTTACATGGTTTCGCCAATTTGTACCAAAGTAAACTTCGGTTAACGTTTGGCGGCTCATTAATAATGTGTGTATTAAAACCATAATAATTACAATAAAATAATTAATAATTCGATTATAATTGGCAATTGATTTTTTATGTTTAACTGAATAATATGCTAAAACAAAGTCTGTTCCCGCTGATGAGCTGCCTCCTTTATATAATAAACCATAGGCAACCCCATTTAATAGTCCCGCAGCGCCGGCAAAAACAAATAATCAAATTTGATACATTCCTCCGGAATTTTGGTACAAGTCTAAATTAGCATAATCAACAATAAAGTGAAAACTACTTGGATTAATAAATGGAATGTAAGCAAAGGCAAAGTGAAAACCATTTTGTAAAATAATATAGACAATGGTGCGGATGGAAAACCGCCAACCAATTTTAATAACTCCAAACACAAATAAGGGAAAATTAATACAAAAATAAAATACCCAGTACATTCCAGTTTGCATTGTTAATTGTTCTGGTTCACTTCAAATATTAACCGCCATCCTCCGGGCGATGGCGGCGACCCCACTGGGCGTAATCCCATTACTAGTTGTGGAAGCAATAAAATAGTCATAAGCAATAACTCCCAATAAAGCAGCTAATACAATATAAGTATAGTCTCGAAATCGTCGCGACTTAAAATATTCTTTAAAACGGAGGTTAAACTCTTTTTTTGTAATCCGCTCACGATTTCTAGTTTTTCGCGTTATTTCTATTATCTTAGATTTATTGTTCATTTCCTTACCTTCTAAATTTTATTATCCAATTATCGAGCGGAATTTTTAAATTTTATACGTTGATAATTATAACACCTTTTTAAAATAAAAAAAACAATCTTATCGATTGTTTTTAAAAATTAATTATTCACTTTTTAAACGAATAGTTACTTTAAATGAACCAACTTTGATTGGGTCATAGTCATTTCTTGTAATATCAACCACAGTGTAATCTCTTTGTAATTTTTGGTTTATGTTTCCAAATTTAATTCCACGACTTACGCCTTTTGCTGAAGGAATAAAGATTGGAATTTTACGGTAATCCAATGCTGGTACTGTCATGTAAATTACAACTTGTTGGTATGGTGAATCAACATCTTTTAATGCTTCGTTTAAGTATTTAACAAATTCGTTACTTACTAATTGACTACCAAAGTGTTTGTCTTCAACAAACTCATGTGATTGGTTATGAGTAATGTAGAATGAAATTCTAGCATCGCAGTTAACTAATAAGTATTTTTGGGGAACAGTTGCTCCGTTATATGTGTATGATGATTTATCTTGGGCTTTTTCAGCAATTGCGGCAGCAATTTCGTTAGCCACGGTCTCCACTTTATATAATTTTTCAGTGTTTAAATCATATTTAGCTGATTTATTTCATAATAGTTCATCATCATTAACACGAACTTGTTCTAAGAATAATAATTTACGTAATCATTTTTTAGGAGCATTTTTTCATTCATCTTCTCCTAAAATAACTTTACTTGGTCCTTCGTTGTCTTTAACTTTATTCTTCATAACTTGAATAATGTCTAACGCAACTGGTGATTTTTCTTGTTTATCAACTAACATTAATGATGGTCCAAATCCTGATAATACTTTATGAGTATTTGGTTTGAATAATTTAATTCAATCATCATGTTTAATTTCAAATAATTCATTAATTGAATCTAAATCATCTGCTGATGATTGTGATAAATCAATAATGTAACGTGAACTTAATAAGTTAAATAATCTTCTTAATAAGTATTTTAAAGTATTAACTGTTTCATACATTTTAAATTTATGTAATGGGTCATTATCTCATGGTGATAATGCATTGTTATAAATAATTTTTAATGCTAAGTAATTAATACTTGATTTTTTCGCAACTTGGGCGATGGCCCCTGCTTCAGTATCAATAACATCAATTGTGTGACCATATTTGTCAACCATTTCTTTAAATTGTTTTGAGTTATAGATCAACATATCAGCTGTTCCAGTAACCCCTTCAGTTAATCCTAATTTAAAGTCTTTAATAACTTTGGCAAATTCACCATCAAATTGGAATGATTCTGGTTCATTAACAATTTGCCCATATTTAATGTCTTTAAATACTGTTAAATCAGCATCACGATAAATAAATTTTGTTGAAATTGTTGTATCAGCAGTATCATGTTTATCATTTGTTGATAACGCTAAGTCAATATTGATAATTGTTTGTAATCCTGGGTATTTTTCTAATAAGTAAGTTATTGCCATCGCTGCATTAGCTTTTCCATAACCTACAGTTGCAATAATAAAAGTTTTCCCATGGTATTTTAGATGTTGGATAACACAGTTTTTTCACCAATACTTTTTAATAGTCTTAATGCTGTGTTTGTCTTTCATCGTGAAATACGCAGTTGAAATAACTCCAATCATATCTTCACCTCAATTTCCCTTATAACTAATTTCCTATGTTGTGCCTTACACAAGGTTTTTCACCTCTGCGAAATACAACTAGATATATTTTATCTTAAAATGACTTTTTTAGCAATATCTTTAATAAAAAAACAAAAAACAAAGTTTTCTTCTTGAAAAACAGAATTAATTATGATTAAATTATTTTTTACAATAATTAATTACTTTATGTTTTTTAAATTTTTATGGAAATAAATATGGTGATGAATTGATAATTTTATTGTTCTTAAAAACCCATTAAAATTAAGGTTTAAGTTAATAAAAAATTATTAATCATTTGTAACTCGTGATTTACCTTTGCTTGCTGTTGTAACTGAGCAGTTTGGTGCTGTTGCAATAATTTTTGTTGTTTTTGTTGAATAACAGTACTACTAATTTGGACCCCTACTTGGGCTAATGTGCCAATACAAGACAATATTAAAGGAATTAACATTCAAAAAAAGCCTCGTTTAATGTTTTGGGTTGCGACTATTGATAATTTTTGCATCTTAATTGCCCTTCCTTTCTACTTATTATTTAACAGATCCCAAGGGGTTTTCCTTGTTAAAATAAAAAAATAATTATTAGTTAAAATAATTATTCGACATTATTAATACTTATTTTATAAGGATTTTGAATTCCTTTAATTTCAACAGTATCACCGAATTTTTTACCAATAATTGCTTTGGCAATTGGTGATTCATTAGAAACCGTATTTTCAAAGGGGTTTGCTTCCACCGCCCCGACAATTTTAATCTCAAAGTCCTTGTTAATAGCTAAATTAGTAAAACTAACTTTGCTTCCTAATTTTATGACCCCGGTTTTTGACTTAACTTCTTTAATTTCTTTCGCTTTTGTTAAAAAAGCTTCGATTTCTTTAATCCGACCTTCCACTTCTGCTTGGCGGTTACGAGCAGCATCGTAATCAGCATTTTCCGAAAGGTCTCCCTGGGCGCGGGCTTCTTTTAATTCTTCAATTACCGCGGGGCGAACCACATTAATTAAATTATTTAACTCCGCTTTTAATTCTTCCATCCCTTCTTTAGTTAATAAAATTTCTTCATTAATACTCATCTGAATGTTCACTCCTTTATTATTTTCAATGACTAATATTATAACATTAATCTTAAATAATGTCTTATTTTTCCGTTAATTTTAGTTATTTTCCCTAAAAAATTGCTTTCTTTTTCAATAATGACTTAATTTTTGTCGCAATCATGTCAATCGCAATTTCATTTGCTTCATAATATGGCACAATAATATCGGCATACTTAATACTTGGTTCAACAAAATACTCATGCATTGGTTTCACCGTGGTTAAATACTGGTTAATAACACTGTCAATACTGCGACCCCGTTCATTAATATCGCGCATTAACCGGCGAATAAAACGAATATCATCTTCGGTTTTAATAAAAATTTTAATATTTGCTAACTGGCGAATTTGTTCAATTGCTAAGGCTAAAATACCATCTAACATAATAACATCTGCTTCTTCAATATGAACAGTTTCGACTGTTCGTTGGTGTAAAGTAAAATCATAAATGGGGCGGTCAATTGGTTCATTATTTTTTAGTTTATTAATGTGGTCAACAAGTAATTCAATGTCAATTGAATCTGGGTGATCATAATTAATTAACTTTCGTTGTTCAAAAGTTAAGTCTGGTCAGTCTTTATAATAATTATCCATTGTTAAATAAACAATTTTTTGTCCTTTTAAAATATGGGCAATTTTGGTTGCCACTGTTGTCTTTCCACTAGCGGTTCCCCCAGCAATCGACACTAGTTTAACAACATGTTTTTTTACCCTGTATTCCAAACCATCTTCCTCCTTTACATTTTTAAATTAATAAGATAAAACCTTTTTTATTTTAACATAGAATAAAAAAAGTTTAGACCGAAAGGTTAAACTTTTTTAGGGTTAATCATTACGACGTATAATTTCTTCATCACTAGCCGAAGATTTTGAAGGATGTTCGGAATGATGTTTTGCATTTCAAGCTTGGTATCACTTAAATTGTCCTTCTTCAGGATAGCGCTCATTAACTTTTTCGCGAATTTTATCCATTTCCATGAATGGTAATTTTGATCACATTGCCCGGTTTGTTTTTGGATTAACATATTGTTCTAAATGTTCTTCCACTAAAATTGTTGCTATTTTTTTACTATTGTGGGTTCCGTAGAACATTTCCCGGTTGCGTTGAATGGAAACCCCTAACCCAATCGCTAAGAAGCCAACAATTCAAACTAGTAAAATTGCAAATTGTTGAAGGACATATGAAGCATCCGTTCAGTTTGAACCAACAATTCCAATACTGTAAATGATGGCCCCCTGGGCATGAATTGAATAAGTATATGGTGCTAAGTAACTTATTACATCAAAGAACCCAGCTTGCATAAAGGTTGGGAATGTTCCCCATCCTGATGATAAGTTAATAATCAACAAGATAACACATAAGAACTTCCCGATCGTTTCGTCGCGTAAACTAAACCATAAGGCCTGTTCAATAATGACAAAGACGGTGACGGTAAACATCATTCATAAATAAACTAATCCAAAGGTTGGACCAATCATTGATCATCCTAAACCATAGACTGTTAACATTAAGATTGTACATTGAATTCAAGACGTTACTAACATTAAGGTTGTTTTACCTAAATATCACGCAAATGGTCCGGCAGTTTTAACTCTTTTAGCACGGTCAAAAACAAATGTTTGCATTAGCGTTCCCACTCATAATCCAATACATAAGAAAAATTGTCCTAACCCAATTCCATAAGGGTTAAAGTTGCTTCCCACAATATTGGTTTGCATAATTCCCCCTAAATCAGGGAATAATAAGGAATTAATTCCCCCACCTAACATTGATAAGAAATCACCCGCTTGGCTAGCCACACTATTGTCCCCGTTGACACTACCACCTAAAATTAATTGTGATAACACATCAATATTTGTTTGGAAATTACCAACAATAGTTCCTTTGGCTGGGTTATTAAGATCACCAAAAGGCAAAACATAAGCATTTTTCGGAGTGTTACTTGGATTACCATCCCCTAGTAAACTCACTAAGCCAATTTTGCTAAAGGTTCCAAATTGGGTACCAAGAGTAATTAAATCTTTATAATTTTTAATCAGAACACTCGTTGCTCCTTTCCCAGTAATTGGAAAATTATAAGCAGTATTTGGAATAATAGCTCCTTCTTGTTCTAATAATCCCGCAATATTTCCCGCTGATCCCAATAGTTTTTTTACCCCATCAGCATCAATCGCTAAACTTCCTAAACCTTTTGGAAAGGGCAAAGCCGCAGTTAGTTTTTCCGAAAGTTTGGGTGCCAGTGCGGTTGCTAATAAATTACCTGTCTCACCACTCATTAATGTATTTCATAAATTAGCGATTTGACTTAAAAAACCATCTGTTTGTCAGTCTTGCGTAATATCTGTCCCCGCAGTTCCTTCTAAAGTTAAACTTGGTAAAGTTCAACTTGGATACTTCGCTATAATCGCCGCTAGCATTTCCTGGTTACGAATAACATATTCCTGGTCTTTAATAATGTTAAAATCAACGGTTTTGGCAGTTGGTGAACCATGGTCGGCCACTGTTAATTGTTCATTAACTGTGGCTGGTGCTTTAAATAACATGTTAGCTTTAACATTATTTAATTCTTTTTCTAATAATAACTGAATTGTTGTTTGTAAGATTTCGGGACCTAAATCAACTAGTAAACTACTTTTAAATTCATTAAAAATATACATAAATTGTCCAAATAAAAAGTTATGTTTATAAGTTGATCAAAAGTTAATACCACTGTGTTTTAAATCATTAATAAAATCAGTGGGACTTTTTTGATCCGGGGTTGATTTTCCAGCAATTTCGCGTAGAGTGGAATCAATATAGCCAATTAAATCATCAGTTAAGTTTTCTGGAATTTGTAACTGTACTCAGTATCTATCTTGGTCTTTTACATTTCATGACCCATCGCTATTTTGACTAGCAATATTAGCGGCTGCTTCACCACTTAAATATTTCAAATTAGTTAATTCCATGTTGTCATTAACTTTGACCTTAAATTTATCCTGATCTTTGTTATAAGAAATATTTGGTACTTTATTTTTTTCTCAGGATGACACTAAATCTTCAACAACGCCCGCTTTACTATGAATTGTGGTTGCTGCTTTTTCAATCACAGTTCCACTAGTTGTTGTTATTTTAGTACCATTGGGAATACTATTTCAGTCCGTGTTGATCGTAATTGGTACTTCCGCGCCCCCAACATCAGTATAGTATTCTCCAGCTCCCAACGCTAAATTACCATCAACTGATTTTCCGACAATTAACACCACTGGTTTATCGTTGTTAATAATTGCCATTGGTGCGGAACCAATTTGGGGAATCGGGTTTCAGAATGCTCAAATACAAATAAAAGCATACAGAAAAGGAACAAAACAAATTGCCACAAACTTAATGACCCTTTTTCTGCTACTAAAAACACGTTCTCTAAACTCGGCCTGAACAGTATCTAGATATCCTTTCATAATTTTCTTCCTATCTTAAATTAAATTATTTAGTACACAATATTTAATATATCACTTCTAAAAAGTTTGTCTAGGTTAATGCCCAAAAAGTTTTAAAAAATTTAGGAATAATTTTTGCAAATTAGGGTAATTTTTATAAAATTAAGAATTGGACTAAATTGCACTTCCTTAAAGGAACGGAAAATAGTCTTAGCCAAAAATAAAAAAACATAAATAATACTATAATATTTATTATTTATGTTAAAGTTTTTACTAATTTTCATAGATTTCGGAATCTTCGGCTGCTTCTAATTCACTATAACGATCAAAGATAATATTTAATTCCTCTAGCATATGCAGCGCGTCCTGACGGTTAGGGTTATCTTACCCCGCATGCAAAGCTTGATTGCGAACTAGATAGCTTCGTAATTCATTGTGGATTTCTTTCGAAGTATATTTTCAATCATCAACAACATTCAAATTCATCATCCAGTTTTACTTGTAACTCAGGCCGAGTTTGCATTCTTTTCAAGTATTTGTTACGATAGTATGTAAAATACCATAATGTTCCAAAAACAGCTGAACTTCCAACAAAGGCTAACTCAATCACCGCTCCAATTAAATGGCTTTCAAATTTATCATCCTTGGCAGTACCCACCCCATTAATTAATGAATAGTAGTGCCATACAAAGGCAAATGCTAAGATTACAATATTAATTGGGAACGCCACTCATTTTCAAACTTGCATTTTAACTTTTTTTATTGCCGCTAATTTTAAAGTAACGGCCATGACCATCCCATAGTCAGACAAAATCAACTAAACTAAATTTCTTAGTTTCTTTTTTTGTTTAGCCATAAAAAACTTTTTTACTCCTTTTCATTTGTATTATTCTCGCTTACACCAACATTCTTAATATAAAAATATTATAAATAACATTACTATTAAGAAAAATTATACTATTTTTTTTCAAAATAATATGCTTTTTATGATAACGAAAAATAAAGATAATGCAAATAAAATTAACAATTTTTTTAAAAATAATTATAGATTTTTATTTCTCGGATGTTTTCCTAAAAAATAGATGCTTGTTAAACGATCAAGAGAGAATAATCATAACAAATTGTTAAAATTAAGATAAAAATTAAAATTAAATAATATTTTTCCGAACGGTTATTAAAACTATTAGTTGCCAATAATCTTACTTTTGCCAGTTTATCACCTGGCCTTGTAAAAATATGTTCATGGGGGACTTGTTCGGGAAAATTAATGCTAACAATTTTGTTAAGATTGCTGGTGGTGCTCGCTGGTTTGCCCTGACAACTAAATTTTTTGCGTGAGTTTTTTGTTAAAAAAGTTCTTAAAATACTAATTGGCAAGACAACTAAACCTTCTGTTCATGATATCTTTTTCATATATGGATTATTTTCTAACTGTGACTTTTGAAATAAACCCGCATTTCCCCCATTACATTCAAAATATAGTAATAAATCCAAATCAGTAATTCGTTGTTTGGTATAATCTCACTCAACTTTTAAAAAAATTAAATCCTCTTTGTTATTTCAATAAAGATCATTATTTTTAATTTGCTTAATAAAGCGATAATATCTTTTTTTACAATTTGAACAAAGAAGTTTAATAATTGGTTGATTATTAATCATCTTCCTCAGCGCTCCTTTTAAAACAATAACATATTTTAAGTTCAATAGTTTTTTCATTTATTCTTTGTTCAGGTTTTTACTGATTCAATTTTTGAAAATATTACGTTGTTGTGATTTCAAAATAGCTTCTTCTCGTAATTTTTTATTATTTAATTAATTAAGATTTGTTTTCAATAATCAGTTGCGGTTGCAATATTTTTACTTTTTTGGCTTTTTAAATTGGCATAGACGTTAAAAAATGATTGGTGGTGTTCTCACTTAATTCTTAAATAGTTGTTAACAAAAATTAGTTTATCTAGTAAAAATTTTCATAGGTTTAAAATAAGAAAATACATAAAATTAAATAACTGAATAGCCAATAATAACATTAATTCAACCGCTCCAATTATTAAAACAGTATAAAAACTACTATTGAAAATCCCAAGGTCTTTTAAATTTCAATACATATTAACTAAGAAATGAATGATTAGTAATTTAATTAAAGCATTATGTTCTAACAGTAAATATAAATAAAAGATGAAAATTAAAGAACCAATTAAATAACACACCCCACAGATGTTCTGAAAAATAATACTACCAAAAAACTTTTTTTGTTTTGATAAATTGGGCATTTTGGCCAATAACCGGTGTAAAAATAATCTAAAAGCACGAAAAAATTGTTCAGTCAACACAAAAAAGACTGTTACAATAAATATCCAAGATAAAATTAAGCCATTAAAAGACGTAAAAATAGTGGTCCATAACATCGTCGTTTCATTCCTTAACATCGTAGTTTTTTCGTTTGTTTTTATGTTAATAAGCTTATTATACACTAATTATTTTTTGTATACAAAAAATAAAAAACCACCCCATTCTGAGTGGTATCTTAATGATGAAAATTAATGTTAATATTTTTTGGTTTAATTTTTAAAGTATAATCTAATTCTTTTTTAATAGCATCGTATAATTCCTGGGCTAAGACTGGTAAGTTTTCTGCTTGTAAAACCTTCCCGCTCACAAAAATGTGTAAGAAGTTATCTTCATAAATTCTACACTTAATTTGATCGGCAAAGAACTGTTCAGTCATGTCCCGTAAAGCGTACGAAACAATTTTTCGAATCACTAATAAACTAACATTTAAATTACCACGATAATTCTTATCAATTAATAATAAAGTATTATTATCCATCATTTCAAACTCCTTAATTATGCGCGTCCCACATATTTACCATCACTGGTGTTAATACTAATGATTTCCCCTTCTTTAATAAACAAGGGAACTTGCACTTCTCACCCAGTTTCCACAATTGCTTTTTTCATTGCTCCCGAAGAAGTATCACCCTTCACGGCAGCTTCTGCTTCAATAACTTGTAAATCAATTTTATCAGGAAGAATAACTCCTAAGACTTCCCCTTCATATTTAGTAACACTAGCGGTTACTCCTTCTTTGAAAAAGTTTTTTTCTCAACTTAAGCGTTTACTAGGAATTTCAACTTGGTCATAAGTTTGACTGTCCATAAACACTAGGTTAATTCCATCATCATATAGGTATTGCATGTCCACTTTATCAATCATTGCTTTTTCAACCTTATTGCCGCCCGTAAAAGTAATTGAAGTAGTGGCCCCGGTGCGTAAATTCTTGGCCTTTGTTTTAACATGGGCTTGTCCCCGCCCTGATTTTGAATGTTGAGCTTCAATTACAACATAAATATTACCTTCATATTGGAAAGTAACCCCTGGTTTAAAGTCATTTACATTAATCATATCATTTTCCTTTCTTTGTAATTAATACCAATTGTAATTATTAAATCTCTCCTAATTATAAACTATTAAGTGCTTTTCACCAATCAAAAATGAGTTATTTAATTGGTAGATCAATAATTTTGGCATCACGATTTTCCGACAGAAAGTTATCTTTAATTAAAGCATTATATTTGTCAAAGATTTCATCTTGTAAAATTCGTCATTTAATTTTTTGTTTTTTGTTATTATTAGCATTCATCATTTTAAATTCATGTAAAACTTCTCGGCGCAATTTTTGGTATAATTTTTTATCAATATCTAATAATTCTAAGCGAATGTAATTATTAAAGAAGGTTAAAATTAAGGCAATAACTGGTCCCGAGAAAAACGCCATCAGCATGGTAGCATAACTAATTCAAGAGTATAAATGGTTCAAACGATCTTGTAAGGGATAATTGCCCAGAAATAATAACCCGACTCCCAAAACAATTAACATACTATCGACAATAATCCGACACGCAGGATAAGGTAACTGGGTAATTTGTGATAATTCAGATGATAACCCGTTATAAGGTCCGGGCATCATTTTTGTCGCCACAATAATTCCTAACCCTAAACAAAAGTTTAGATAACTAGCTCATAAAATTCAACTACGCACTCATTCATTTCAAATGGCCTCGTTTCCTGTCATATTAGTTGGATCAATTGGTTTAATATTTCAATCGGGATTAACAATTCAAATATTAAGTTCCACTGCTAATGGTCATAAGAAAACGGGAATTAAATCTAAGATAATCTTAATAATTTCATCAAAAATAATATTTAAAGTTAAAATTTTTTGCTTCTTAAATTGAAAAATCTTAATTGTTTTAAAGAGAACAACCACTAGTCAAAAACAAGAATAAATAATTAATAGGGAAATTGAATAATATTCAGCAATATTACTCCCCCCTTTTACTCAAATATTAGCGGCTAATGAAAAAACTAGCAAGTCTTCATTAACAACCCCTAAGTTTAAATCCATGTATAATGCATTTGCTAATCCAAAAATATAAACTCCTAATAAGTAAAATAAAAAGCGTACCAAAATTGATTGATAATGGCTCTTAAAGAATAATTTCTTTTCATTAATATATAATTGGAAGGCCTTTGTTTTTTTATGAAACTCTTTTAATACTAAGTACTTTTTATAGCGGCTTTTATTTTTTTTATCTTTATTATCTATCGTTTTTGCTCATCATTCATTGTCGGCCCTCAGTTATTTTCTAAATTAACATTATTATTCCCAATAATTCTTATCAATAATTATCTTATTTATAATAATTTTAGCATACATTCAAAAAAGTTAAAAAAGAAAAACAAAATTTTTGGGAAAAAGACTTTTATTATTATTATTCCATCACAACTAAGGCAATTATTATTTCCTAGTAGAATAGCTATTACATCCAGAAAGGAACCTGTATCACAATGAAAAAGTTATTAACTTTTTTAACTTCATTAACAATAGTGCTCCACCTGCCAACTACCTTGGTGTCTTGTCATTTGTTGTTCCATTGGTAGGATAAAACCCCATCCGGGAGCCAGTACAGTACGTGTTTACTTTACAAAAATTATCAGCCAACAAAAATTATTGATGATCGCTCGGGGCGAGATAAATTATGATGACAATTAACAAATCCCAAGGATGGTTTTTATATTTGCCAGCAACAAAAAATTAGTTTATCGCGATTAACAACCGAAGATCAACAATTTGTAAATGCTTGTGAAAGTAACATGCTTTACCAAACCAGTAGTCCGGTAAGTATTAATCATTTTCATGAACTGACAACAACTAGTTTTTACGCGGATATTACAACTTTAGCAAATGCTATTTATCCATTAAACGCCCCTTCCCTTATTCATTAGAATTTCAAGAATTAATTGACAATGCGACAAACTTAGCGGGATTTAAAACTAACTAGTCAGGAAAAGGAAGAGTTTAGTGCCCAAATCAATCTTAACCTTTTTTAATATTATTACTAAGGTATACGCTCAAAATGTTTGTTATTAATAAATTATTGTATGAATTAATGAGTGGAACGACAATTAGTAATTCCAATGTTGTGGCAGAAACCGGGTTTGCATTATGACAAATGGGGGGATTCAAGGAATGATGTTAGTGGGGTTACCAAAGTGCTAGTTTAAAACTAGCCCAGCAACAATATGAAATTGGTTATTAAAGTAATTAATCAATTGCTGGTACCCCTAGTTCATGAAATGGGTCATACCATTAGTATGCCGGTCTAGCACCCCCTTCGCGTTATTATATTAATAATTTTGATCCGAATATTATTGATCCCCAAACAGTTCCCCACCTAGAAGATATTGTTTATTAAAATCCTAGTGATAGAAATCCAATACTATTTTATAAATTCCGTCCGGGTGATGCCCTTGTTGAATATCTTGGTACCAAAGTAGGAATTGGTGATTATTATCCATTCCAACAAAAATTGGCAGCCTGGTATTTATTCAATCTGGTTATGGTTGGGGTGGTAACCAAGATGGTGGGAATGAAGAATTATTTACCGAAGGATTTAGTCAGTGGTTATTAACTCCTGATAATCTAAAGGAATTAAATTGAGAAGAATTAAATGAGTTCTATACTAGCCATTTGTTAGATGTTTATCAAATGAATTAAAAAGATCAATTCAAAATCGAATTGATCTTTTTAAATGTTATCTTTTAAAATACTGGGATGAGTTTGTAAATACTGATTCTTTTCCCGGCGAGTTAATTGTTTAAAGGCATATTCTTGTTGCATTGCTAATGATTTGGTTGCATATTGTTCAGCATGAATTAACTGAACGGGACGGCGCGTGTTAATTTTGGTATATTTTGCTCCTAACCCAGCGTTGTGTTTATCAACACGAGCTTGTAAATCAACAGTATAACCAGCATATAAAGTATTATCAGCACATAATAAAACATAGAAATAAAAATTTTGCGGTGCCATTATTATTGTAACTCTTCAAAGTCAAGAATTTTATTTGTTCAATTAGTGCTGAAGTTAATATCATGGGTAGTAATCAGAACGGTTCCTTTGAAGACTTCAATTGCTTCTAACAAAGCTTCCTTGGCTAAAATATCAATGTGATTAATTGGCTCATCAAAAATTAATAAACTACAAAGGGTTAATGATAATTCGGCAAGGCGAGTTTTTGTTTGTTCACCCCTGATAGTTTTATCATTTTATTATGCATTAGCGTAGTTTTTAATCCAAAGTTTGCCAAAGTTATCCAAATAATTTTATCATCTAAGTTGGGATTAATCTTCTTTAAATATTCAATCGGGGTTAAGTCACTAATTTTTTCAGTTTGTTTAAAATAAACCACCTCGACATTTGCTCCTAATGTAACTTCGCCAGCTAACGGTGGAATCTGGTGGGTAATTGTATTTAAAAAAGTAGTTTTCCCAATTCGGTTCCGCCCTTTGATAATACATTTTTCACCCTCACGAATTTCAAAAGTTAAATTTTTAATTAAGGGCAATTGAAAACCAATTGTTAAATTAGTTGCTTTAATAATAACTGCTGTGGCCGGACGTTTATATTTAAAATTAAATTTTGGTTTTGTTAATTTCTCTTGTTTTTCTAAGATTTCCATCTTATCCAATTGTTTTTTGCGAGATCGGGCCATTCGGGCGGTAAAAACCCGAGCCGCATTCTTGGCAATAAAAGTTTCTAGCTTCTTAATTACCTTTTTTTGCCCTTTACGTTCTTTTTCATATTGTTCAATTCGTAATTGGCTTTGTTCTTGATACTTGGAAAAGTTACCAACATAATGATTTAAAGTGTAGTTTTCAATGGCATAAATAATTTTACAAGTTTTATTAATAAAATCACGATCATGGGATACGAGTAAAAAAGCACTACTATAATTTTGTAAAAACTTTGCTAATCATTCAACTTGAGTTAAGTCTAAAAAGTTAGTTGGTTCATCTAACAATAAAAAGTCATCTTCTTGCAGTAATAATTTTACTAAGAAAACTTTCCCCCGTTGACCCCCTGATAAAGAACCTAACGGGTGGTCTAATAAAGTAGGGTCAATACCAAGACCATCAACTAAACTACAAACTTTTTTATTAATTGTTTCAAAATCAATTTTGTCTAAGTATTCTTGTAACTTTAAAGCTTTCACTAAATCTGCTTCCTGATAATTATTCGCCATTTCTTCATATAGTTTTGTAATTTTATTTTTAATGTTATACAACTCTTGATAAGTCTCTTTTAAATACTGGTCAATAGTTAAAGTTAAATCAACAGCTTGGTGCTGGTCTAAATAACCAATTTTTAACCGGGGGTGCAGGTTAATAATCCCGTGGTCGGGTGTAATCTTATGGGCAATAATATTTAGTAATGTTGTTTTACCAGCGCCGTTTGGGCCAATTAAAGCAATATGCTCGCCCTTATTAATTTTTAAATCTGCATTCTTATATAATAATTTTTCCCCATTACTATGTGTTAAATTTTCAAGATTTAAAATACTCATTATGAACTCCTTTAAATATTTTAATAAAATTTCTTAATTGTTTCGGTTAAGGTTGTTTTTCGTTTTTTTGGTAAATTATTCACTCCATAAATAAAGGCCTTACTATCCCCAAATAAATATAATTGATGTTTAGCGCGGGAAATTGCTGTATAAATTAAATTGCGCTGTAACATAATTCAAAAAGAGTGGGTCACAACAAACAAAATGTGGTTATATTCACTACCTTGTAATTTATGAACACTACAAGCATACGCTAAGGTAATATCATAATATAGTTCTTTATTATATTCAACAATACTTTCATCATATTCAACTAAGATGACCGGATTTAAATTCTGGTCTTTTTTAATATCTACAATGATACCCACATCCCCGTTATAAATTTCTAAATCTGGCCGATTTTTTAACTGCATTACTTTATCACCAACTTTAAAAAGGCGGTGACCAACCTTACATGTTGGTTGTCCATAATCAGGATTTAAATTTGCTTGGAGATATTCATTTAAAATATTAATTCCTAAGTTACCATTATACATTGGTGATAAGACTTGAATTTGATGATGATCATTATCCTCCTGCGCTAAAATTTCTTGGTACTTATTTTTAATTTGACTTAGTATTTCCTGGGGCGCACTATTTTCATAAAATTTAACATCCGTTTTATTAAACAAGTTATAATCAAAATCATTATTTTGAATCGCATAACTTAGTTCTAAAATATCATTTCCCCTAGTCTGGCGATAAACTTCATCTAGTTTAACAATATCAAAAACATCGCTTTGAATAATATCTTTTAAGACATCGCCACAAGCAACCGATGGCAGTTGGTTGGGATCACCAATTAAAATTAATTTTTTTAACTTTAAACTAGCTTTTGCAATGGCGGCTAATAATAAACTATCAACCATACTTACTTCATCAATAATTAAAATATCATATTCTAACGGGTTGGAAATATTATAAAAAAACTGGTTAACTACGGAATCATACTTTAACATTTTATGAATTGTCACTGCTTTTTGGTTTGTTTTTTCCCTTAACCGTTTGGCAGCTTTGCCAGTCGGGGCGGCAAGAATAATTTTATCCTGGGGATAAGCACGACGTAATAAGCGAACAATTCCATCCACCACTGTCGTTTTTCCGGTTCCTGGTCCTCCAATAATAGTTAAAAAATTAGTGGTTAAACTTAAACGTAAGGCTTTTTCTTGTT
The DNA here is from genome assembly GCF_000565195.1 of Spiroplasma mirum ATCC 29335. Classification (NCBI taxonomy): domain Bacteria; kingdom Bacillati; phylum Mycoplasmatota; class Mollicutes; order Entomoplasmatales; family Spiroplasmataceae; genus Spiroplasma; species Spiroplasma mirum. The sequence goes on from NZ_CP006720.1 coordinate 624,115, forward strand.
GAGCATTATAAATTACCCCATGGTTAAAACTAGTTAGCAATTCGCTAATTCGTTCCTGGGTAAAATTAGTCCGTTGGTTTAAATTAACTAGCATGTGGGCAATATCAAGTTCACTATGGTAAATATCACTGACATAAATTTTTTCATCCTTAAAAATTAAAATGCCAATTTGTTTTGCAAACATTAAGCCAGCTAAAATAATTTCTTTGGTTAGAGATGATAAATGCTTTTCAAGAATTTTTGATAAGCTTTGCAAGTCAAGATAGGTGTCACCAGTCGTGTTGCAAAATTCTTTGGCATAATACCAGGCATAATAACCAATCCGAATATTTGACGTTGGAGTTTTTGTAAAGGTTAAATAAATTTTATCAATTGTTTTAAAAGTAATATTATCTTTTAATAATAATGAATATGGATCTTTGGCAAAGATTGCTTTAATCTGGTCGACATCATACTTTGTTTTTAATAAGGATAGCACTTGTAATGATAAGTTATTACTATTAAAGAAATGGATTAACTCATCATCTTTGTTCATATTAGCAAAAGTATCTTTAATAATGCCAATTTGTTTGGAAGTTAATCCCGGAACATTGTGCAAACTATCAAAATCCGCTTTTATTTTGGCAATAACATTATCTTGGTAATAATCAATAATGGTTTGGGCGGTTTTCGGACCAATCGTCGGGAATAAATCACTAGCTAAATAACGCAAAACTTCATCTTGACCTTGAGGTTCAATCTTAACAATTTTTTTAACCTCAAAGTTTTGACCATATTTTTCTAATGTTACAAATTCACCAGTTAGTTCATATAAATGATCAGGTTGTAAACTACTTAAAAAACCTTTAATAAAAATAAAATGTGATTTATCCTTTTCTAACTGAAATTTACAAATCCGATAACCATTCTTGGCTTCAAAAACAATTAGTTTTAAATACCCCCGAATCACTTCCATTACTATCCTTTTCTCCTTTTATAAATACCATAGTTTTTGACCATTTAAATAAGCTTCGTTAATAATTCCTCCTCCTAAACAAACTTCCCCGTCATAAAAAACTGCTTCTTGGCCTGGAGTAATTGCCTTAACTTTTGTGGCAAAACTAATCACCGCTTGGTTATTTGGTAAGATTTCGACTTGCACCGGAATGTCTTTTTGGCGATAACGGAATTTTGCCGTACAATTAAATTTTTGAGCTGGTAAACGATTAATTCAGTTAAGATCGCTAACTAAGCAACTGGTTGAAAATAATCATTTATCCTCGCTCCCCTTGCTAACATATAAAATATTATCTTTGATGTTTTTCCCAACCGTAAAATAACGTTCATCCATTCCCCCAAGGTTTAAACCTTTGCGTTGACCAATGGTATAATACATTACTCCCGTATGACGACCAACAACATCATTAGTTTCAATATCAACAATATCACCATGTTGGTTTTGAATATAGTTTTCTAAGAATTGTTTAAAATTTCGTTCGCCAATAAAACAGATCCCCGTTGAATCTTTTTTGTGGGCAGTTGCTAAGTATTGTTCATCAGCAATTTTTCGCACTTCATCTTTAGTTAATTCACCAATCGGAAATAATGTTTTTGATAACTGTTGTTGATTTAGTTGACATAAAAAATAAGTTTGGTCTTTGTTAACATCAAGTCCTCGTAATAATTGATATTCTTGTAATACTGGGTTAAAACGAACCCGCGCATAGTGACCCATCGCAATTTTATCGGCTTTAATATTATCTAAGGCATACTTTAAAAAATAATTAAATTTAATATATTTATTACATAAAATATCGGGATTTGGTGTCCGCCCATTTTGATATTCACGTAAAAAATAAGTAAAGACATAATCTCAATACTCCTGGATAAAATCAACCCGGTTAATTTCAACCCCTAATTGATTGGCAACCATTTGAGCATCATTATAATCAATTTCTTGGGGACAAATAGTGCTAGTGAGGACTTTATGTCCTAAAATATCATTATTTAAATTACTATCCCAATTGCGCATAAATAAAGCACTAACTTGATATCCAGCTTTTTTCAATAAATATAAGCTTACCGAAGAGTCAACGCCCCCCGATAAACCAACAACAACTTTTTCCATTTTGGTGATTCCCCTTTTTAATAAAATTTAGCAATATTATTTTACAATAAAAAAACTAAGTTTAAAACGAAATAAACCTAGTTTTTAATGGAATTTTAAATTTCTCATTGTAATAATAAAACTCCCCATCGCTAACATTAAGAAAAATAAGCTTAACCATTGAAAGATACAACGCACTAGTTCAAAATTATCATCCCAGTAAGCATAACCATAAATATAAATTACTAACATGAAAAGAATCACAAGGATGTTAATTGGTAAAATAACATATACTAAACTTTTCTGATGATTAATACTTACCAACGGGACAATTGCTATTCCTAAGTAAATTGCTAACACAATCATTAAGAAAATCCGGTTGGCAGTTCAATAACTACTCTGATCACTTAAAAAACTAACATCAGCGCCTGCTTGTTTAAAAAAAGTATATAAATCAAAACTACTTGTTTCGCGTCAAGTATCTCAGGCAAGGGTTAAAATTAGTAACATTATAAACCCAAGGAGTAAACTAGCGCGGCTAAATAATAACATTGGATTATTTCAAATTAAGTTAAAATTTTTGGTAATCTGGTTGATTTTTTGACGACCATTTGCCAAGCGTTTAATTTTAAAATTGTGATTGAAAGCCGCAGAAGTTTCATAAATTGTTTTATTCACAACTCCCCCGGGATGGGTGGTAATTTTGCTAGTTGAGGGATTAGTATTTTTTGTCTTAACTTTAATCCGACAAAATAATTTTGGCGCAGCTGGGGTGGGACTTCCGGTAAATAAGTCAGCTGCTTCATCATTAAATAACCGGTTATAAAAATTACTAAATTCAAGTGGTTTATTTGGATTAGCTTCTGGTGGCTCCTGCTCTTTTAACTTTGCAATTTCACTTTTAAAAGCTTGTTGGGTTAAAATTGCTGGTTTTTCAACTTTTTCAACGGTGGGATTACTGTTAAAATTTGGCCGTTTACTGGGATCTCATTCCATCACATCTGCTTCAGCATAATAATTTGGTTTCATAATTTGTAAATCCAATTCCTGTTCTTTTTCTTTAAACACGGGTGAAGTTAAAACTGAGTAATTATTTAACTCTGGTGCTGGTTCGCGGTAAGGTTGGTTGCTAGCTTCTGTGTCAATATCATTTGAATTTTCACTATATTTAACCTCTTTTATCCGCGTATTTGGAAGTGATGGGTTAAATAAATTGGGGACTAGTTGCTTTACCTTAGAAAGCGGTTCAGATGTTAATTTAACTGATTGGTTAGTTGCTTGTTCTTTCGCAAGTATTTTTTTAGCAACCATTCGTGCTTGTTCGCGCAGATTAGTTTGGTCAATTGTCGTTTGATCAGTTGTCGGTGCCCTCTTTGCGATGATTGGATTTAAGTTAACTGGTACTTTATTATCCTGGTTAAAATTTTTTAAATATTCATCATTTTTATTAAAGGCTGCTTCATCAAAAACATCTTTAATTTTATTGACACGTTGGTGAAAATTTAACTTCTCTTGTTCTAAATGGTTAGTTTGTTTTTTTAAAATATTAATGGCGTTAGGATTATCTAAGTTAATTTTAACTTCACGATTATGAAATGTTAATCGTTCTGATTGGTTAACAGGGGTTGAAATTGGGGCAGTTGCAGCAAAAACAGAAGATTGGTTAAAAAAATGACTATTTGGATGATTCCCGACCACTAGTAGTTGGTCAGGGTTATTTGCAACGTTAGTAGTTTCCTTAATCGGTTTAATTTTTAAAATTTTAATTTCGTTATCCTTCACAGACATGCACTCTCCAATATCAATTTACATTAATTATATCCGAAAATGACTAAAATTTAAAGCGTAAACTATACTTTAATTTATATATTTTTCAATCATTTTTATTATTTTTATTGGATAAAAATTTACAAATTAAAAAAAGAACTCTTACACAGGAGTTCTTTTAAATTATTTGCTTACTTGTTCAAGTAATTTATATCATCGTTGTGATTCTTTTGCTCATGATTCTTTTGATAAAACTAGTTTACGAGCACGCATTGCTGATTTAACTCTGGAAATATTGTATTCACGAGCTCTTTTTTTCGCTCTTTCTTCAACTAAAGCATTATTTTTAGCAATTTCTTCTTTGCGTTTTTGTTCTAACAACTGGATTTTTGCCTCATCAACTTTGCTAGCTTCTTTTTCTTTTAAAGCTTCTTTTTCTGATTTTGCTTTTGCTAAAGCAATTTTTTCTTCTCATTTTTTTTGTTGAGCAATACAAGTTTCATTATTTTTTTTAATTCATTCTTCACGAGCTTGTTGTTCTTTAATTGCTTTTACCTCTTCTTTGGTTTTTAAATCTTTCCCATCTTGAATAATTTGCTCAATTAAATCAGATACATCTAAACTAGCTGTTGTCATGATTCGTTTTACTGCCATCGACTAATTCCTCACTTTTCTCTATTAATTACCTTATATTACATAGAATATGCATATTATAGCAAAAAAAATAAAAATTAAAATGGTTAACTATTTTTTTTTCAAAAAAATGATATTTTTAACTAAAATTTGCATGAAATATCAATTTTAATAGCTAAAATTATTAAAAATCCTATCATTATAGATAGGATTATTCTTAATTTAAAAATTTGTTAAAAATTATAATGCAGTTGGGGGAATTAAAGATTCACCTTGACTTTGAAACGAAATATAGGTATCACCTTGTCTTAAGATTAACTGCAAATCTCAGGTTACTTTTAGATGTTTATAATTTTTAACGACTTCTTTTGTAATGACACTAGTAGAAAAATCATAAATTTGTAAACTTTTTAGTGGAAAATAATCGATAAGACCATCATTTTCTTTCTTCCAAATTGCTTTGGTTATTTTTTCGGTTGGCTGATTAATTTTACATATTTCATAAGTTAATGACCCAGTTTGTAACTTAAATTTTTGATGAGTTTGATCATAAGCAAAAAAATAAATTAAGACCTAAAATACTCAAAACATCATAATCATAATTAATATTGTCATTGGTTTGGTCATTTGTTTGATTTTTGCTTTCATGTGGGGGTCATCGCCTCTTTTTGATGGCAAGCAATAAGACTACTTATTTCCGTTGCTGTTAACACCCTACCGTGCGAAAAATTGTTAATAACTTTTTCATATTAATTTTCCTTTATTGTGGCAAAGTTTTAAATATTATAGTTTGAGACTAATATTTCATATGATTCTCATTACATTAGACTTATGAGTAAATTGATATTTATTATTATTACTTAAGGCATCAATAGTAATGTTATCAAAAGTTCAAACATTAGTGTTAAGTTCGTTATTATAACTTTTATTAACATGTTAGTCTTAAGTTAAATCATAAAGATTTAACCGATGATGGTAAAATATACTCAACTGATTTTAATAGTGCTGGTGATATGAATTTTGTTGATATTTCGCAAAAATCTTAAAAATTAAGAAAATCTAAATTTTAATATTTAGATTTTTTATTTAATAAGTTAACTTTTTTCTAAATTATGAAACTTATTGTTTTTTAATGAAATTAAATTAAGATTTTTTTAAGAAACAATTATCTTTTTGTTGTTTCAATAACAATTAATACAACAATAAGGTAGTAGCTAATTTTTTATACTCTTGTTCAATTCATGATATGAACAGCCAGCTCTAAAACAATCAAGTGCCCTATTTATTTGAATCTCTGGTAAAGAAGAAATCTTACGAAATAAATTGTTAGAATAAAGAATTAGTCGTGAATTTCCAGAAGTTTATAAACAATTAATTCCCCAATACTTGCAAGGATTAAGAATTACAATTGATGGGAATAATTATGATATGGCAGCATGATTAAAACAGCAAGCCTATGTTTCATTAGGAACCGCAATTTTAGAAGCGAATGAAATTGGGTTAGATGTTAGGTAGAAAAATAATTCAATATTTTGAAACCCCACTGACTAACATTATACAAAATAAGATTATTGACCCCGCCGAAGTCAAATACAAATTTACCCTTACTTGCTTCAGACCTAGAAATTACAAATTGGCAGCAAAAATATGATCATCATCATTTACTTGAATTAGCAGAAAAGCAAAAACAGAGGAAAGAACTTAATGATAAAGAAATAGATAAATTAAATAAAGAATTAGAAGCATTAGAAGTTCAAATGGCTTATAAATGATACGTAATTTCATTTTAATTTATTAGAAAATCATATTAATGAAGACATCGTTGAATTAATTAATAAATATAGCAGTTCTGAAAATTGTTAATATTATTTTATTATTTCATTAATTTAATCAATGATATAATAAAAGAGAAGAAAGTGAGAACATCAACAATGTTAAAATTTAATGATCCTAAATATGATGAACTAGTCGAAAATTTTATTGCTTATACAACTGATCCCCACCATAATGACGGCCAACAAAAAGTTAAAATTGATTTAATGAACAAATTTTATTATGTTTCTTCAATCAATGCGCCCAGTAATTTAAACATTGTCATTAGTGGTGAAATTACCACGCCGGATCAAAAAAACGCGGCACAAGAAATTGTTAAGCCTTATTTAGAACAAGACTTAGCTTTTACATGGTGTACCATTAGTAAAAATAATAGTGCTGAAGAAAAGAAATTTATGGAAGCAATTGGGTTACACTACCATGAAACGTACTTAGGAATGATTATTAATTTAGATGATTATCAAGAAAAAATTTATGATTCTCATCCAGAGATTGTCTTTAAAAAAGTAACTACCCAGGACGAAGTTGATGATTTTCGTAAGGTCATCGAAAATGCCTTTGATCTTTCTTTAATCGACTTAACCAAATACCCAACCTTATTAAAACTAAACCAGCAAGATTATATTAGTCACCTGGTAATCTTATATCAAAATGGACTGCCAGCCGCAACTGGGCACTTATATTTCCAAAATAATTTGGCAATCATTGATGATATTGCCACCCATGCTTATTTTCAAGGCCAAGGGTTAGCAACAAAAATGTTAAATTACTTATTAACCTTAGCAAAAAATAGTGGTTATCATGATGCGGGGCTAATTGCGACAACTGGTGGTTATCCCATTTATAAAAAAATAGGGTTTGAACCCATTGAAATTTTCTTTAATGTTTATATTACGAAAGAAAACTATGCACCAAAAAACTCTTAAATATTATTCCTTAAAACCAATGAAAAAAAATGAATCTAAGTTAATTAGATTCATTTTTTAAATAACCTGGCATCGCCCTATTTTCACTCGAAAGCTATCGTCGGCGTAATAGTGCTTAACTTCTGTGTTCGGGATGGGAACAGGTGTGACCACTATGCCATAGACACCAGATTAAATTTGCTGAGCGGAATTATCCCCTCAAAACTAGATAATAGACGTTTCTAAACTTTGTAAATGAGTTCTTTATTGAAGTCCTCGACCTATTAGTATTGGTTAGCTGAACACGTCACCATGCTTACACATCCAACCTATCAACCTTGTCGTCTTCAAGGGGTCTTACTCCACGAAGGATGGGAAGTCTCATCTTGAAGTATGCTTCTCGCTTAGATGCCTTCAGCGATTATCATTTCCACACATAGCTACCCAGCTGTGCCACTGGCGTGACAACTGGAGCACCAGAGGTGTGTCCATCCCGGTCCTCTCGTACTAGGGACAGATCTTCTCAAACTTCCTACGCCCACAACAGATAGGGACCAAACTGTCTCACGACGTTCTGAACCCAGCTCGCGTACCGCTTTAATGGGCGAACAGCCCAACCCTTGGAACCGACTTCAGCTCCAGGATGCGATGAGCCGACATCGAGGTGCCAAACCTCCCCGTCGATGTGAACTCTTGGGGGAGATTAGCCTGTTATCCCCAGGGTAACTTTTATCCGTTGAGCGACGGCCCTTCCACACGGGACCGCCGGATCACTAAGCCCAGCTTTCGCTCCTGTTCGACTTGTAAGTCTCACAGTCAAGCACCCTTCTACCTTTGCGCTCTATGTATGATTTCCGACCATACTGAGGGTACCATTGGGCGCCTCCGTTACACTTTAGGAGGCGACCGCCCCAGTCAAACTACCCACCTGACACTGTCTCTGATCTGGCTTACAGATCTAGGTTAGGATTTCAATATAACAAGGGTGGTATTCCAAGGATGACTCCATAACAACTAGCGTCGCTACTTCAAAGTCTCCCACCTATCCTATACATGCTATACCAAAACCCAATATCAAGCTATAGTAAAGCTCCATGGGGTCTTTCCGTCTAGTTGCGGGTAACCTGCATCTTCACAGGTACTAAAATTTCACCGAGTCTGCAGCCGAGACAGCGAAGGGATCATTACGCCTTTCGTGCGGGTCAGAACTTACCTGACAAGGAATTTCGCTACCTTAGGACCGTTATAGTTACGGCCGCCGTTCACTGGGGCTTCGGTTCAAAGCTTCGCCTTGCGGCTAACAAATCCCCTTAACCTTCCAGCACTGGGCAGGCGTCACCCCCTATACGTCGTCTTACGACTTAGCAGAGAGCTGTGTTTTTGCTAAACAGTTGCCCCTTCCTCTTCACTGCGGCTCATATTGCTATGAGCACCCCTTCTCGCTAACTTACGGGGTTATTTTGCAGAGTTCCTTAGCTACAGTTATCTCGCTTGCCTTAGGATTCTCTCCTTGACCACGTGTGTTCGTTCTAGGTACAGGCACCATAAAGATAGTGCTAGAAGCTTTTCTTGGAAGCGTGGCGTCATATACTTCGCTACTAGGCGAACCGTTCACTCCCCATCACACTTCAAGGTTAATGCAAGGCGGATTTGCCAACCTTACCCTCTTTGTGCTTAGCCCGGAATCCAATAACCGGGATATACTAGCCTTCTCCGTCACTCCATCGCTCAATATGGTGGTACAGGAATATCAACCTGTTGTCCATCGACTACGCCTTTCGGCCTCGCCTTAGGTCCTGACTAACCCTGGGTGGACGAACCTTGCCCAGGAAACCTTGGTCAAACGGCATGGAAGATTCTCACTTCCAAACGTTACTCATGCCGGCATTCTCACTTCTAACCAGTCCAGCAGTCCTCACGGTCTACCTTCATCCCTGTTAGAACGCTCCCCTACCGCCCTGTATATTGCTATACAAAACCCATAGCTTCGGTATTATGCTTAGCCCCGGTACATTTTCGGCGCAAATTTACTCGACTAGTGAGCTGTTACGCACTCTTTAAAGGGTGGCTGCTTCTAAGCCAACCTCCTAGCTGTCTAAGCGACTTCACATCCTTACACACTTAGCATAAATTTTGGGACCTTAGCTGATGATCTGGGCTGTTTCCCTTACGTGCATGGACCTTATCACCCATGTACTGACTGCCGAGTATACAATAATGGCATTCGGAGTTTAATTGCATTCAGTACCCCTAGGTGGGGCCATCATACATTTAGTGCTCTACCTCCATTACGCTAACCTCAACGCTAGCCCTAAAGCTATATCGGGGAGAACCAGCTATCTCCAGGTTCGATTGGAATTTCACCCCTAGCCACAAGTCATCCACGGTCTTTTCAACGAACGTTGGTTCGGTCCTCCATCAAGTGTTACCTTAACTTCAACCTGCTCATGGCTAGATCACCTGGTTTCGGGTCTACGACTACATACTAAACGCCCTATTAAGGCTTGCTTTCACTACGGCTCCATGTCTTCCACTTAACCTTGCATGCAATCGTAACTCGCCGGCTCATTCTACAAAAGGCACGCCGTTACCCATTAACGGGCTCCGACTTCTTGTAGGCATATGGTTTCAGGTGCTATTTCACTCCCCTCCCGGGGTGCTTTTCACCTTTCCCTCACGGTACTGGTTCACTATCGGTGAATAGGTAGTATTTAGCCTTACGCGGTGGTCCGCGTGGATTCCGACAAGATTTCACGTGTCTCGCCGTACTCAGGATCCCATTTCGAGACTTGTTTATTTCGTATACGGGGCTATCACCCTCTGTGGCATGGTTTCCCAACCATTTCTACTATAAACAAGTTTTGTAACTCTACTAATATGGTCCTACAACCCCAGATAAATCTGGTTTGGGCTTGTTCCCCTTTCGCTCGCCGCTACTAAGAGAATCGCATTCGCTTTCTTTTCCTCTAGGTACTGAGATGTTTCAATTCCCTAGGTATACCTTCACTATAACTATGTATTCATTATAGGATGATGAGAGATTAATCTCACCGGGTTTCCCCATTCGGAAATGTCCGGATCAAAGCTTACTTCCAGCTCCCCGAACCTTATCGCAGGTAGTCGCGTCCTTCATCGTCTCCTATTCCCAAGGCATTCACCATACGCCCTTTGTAACTTCAAATTTGATCAATCAATTGGTTTAAATAACCAAAGGTTTTTTTGTTTTGAGAATCATTTACAAATAAATAACTGTGAAATTTCAGTTTTAAAAGTTAATTTTAAAAATAACAGAAATTTGATTGTTAATTTGTTATATAAATAAATTTATATAACTAGATGTCTATTATCCAGTTTTCAAAGAACAATTCATAGCAATTTAAAAATACTGTTTGACGAGTATTGATTTTATTACTATCTGAGAGAACTAACCTCTCAAAACTAAACATAACACATCACTAAAGCCTTAATACTTAGAAGTATTTAAACTCCATAGAAAGGAGGTGATCCATCCGCACCTTCCGGTACGGATACCTTGTTACGACTTCACCCTAATCATCAGTCCTGCCTTGGGCAGCTCCCTCCTTGCGGTTAGGATACCGACTTCTGGCATTACCAACTCTCATGGTGTGACGGGCGGTGTGTACAAGACCCGAGAACGTATTCACCGCGGCATTGCTGATCCGCGATTACTAGCGATTCCGACTTCATGAGGGCGAGTTGCAGCCCTCAATCCGAACTGAGACCGGCTTTTTCAGATTAGCTCCCTCTTACGAGATCGCAACTGTTTGTACCGGCCATTGTAGCACGTGTGTAGCCCAAGACATAAGGGGCATGATGATTTGACGTCATCCCCACCTTCCTCTAGCTTACACTAGCAGTCTCGTTAGAGTATCTCAACTTAATGGAGTAACTAACGACAAGGGTTGCGCTCGTTACTGGACTTAACCAAACACCTCACGGCACGAGCTGACGACAACCATGCACCACCTGTCTCAATGTTAACCTCTACTGTATCTCTACAGCTTTGCACTGGATGTCAAGCCTTGGTAAGGTTCTTCGCGTTGCTTCGAATTAAACCACATGCTCCACCGCTTGTGCGGGTCCCCGTCAATTCCTTTGAGTTTCACTCTTGCGAGCATACTACTCAGGCGGAGTACTTAATGCGTTAGCTGCAGCACCGAACTTAGTCCGACACTTAGTACTCATCGTTTACGGCGTGGACTACTAGGGTATCTAATCCTATTTGCTCCCCACGCTTTCGTGCCTAAACGTCAGTGATAGGCCAGTTGACCGCCTTCGCCACTGGTGTTCCTCCATATATCTACGCATTTCACCGCTACACATGGAATTCCATCAACCTCTCCTACACTCTAGTCTAACAGTTTTCAAGGCGAACTGGAGTTGAGCCCCAGTCTTTAACCCCAAACTTGCTAAACCGTCTGCGCACGCTTTACGCCCAATAAATCCGGATAACGCTTGCCACCTATGTATTACCGCGGCTGCTGGCACATAGTTAGCCGTGGCTTTCTGGTAAGGTACCGTCAAACAAATAGCATTTCCTATATTTGCTGTTCTTCCCTTACAACAGACCTTTACAATCCGAAGACCGTCTTCAGTCACGCGGCATTGCTCCATCAGGCTTTCGCCCATTGTGAAAAATTCCCTACTGCTGCCTCCCGTAGGAGTTCGGGCCGTGTCTCAGTCCCGATGTGGCCGATCACCCTCTCAGGTCGGCTACGTATCATAGCCTTGGTAGGCCATTACCCCACCAACAAGCTAATACGCCGCACCCTCATCCATTAGTGGTCCAAACGGACCTTTCAACCTTCAAAGATGCCCCTCCAAAGATATCATGCGGTATTAGCAGTCGTTTCCAACTGTTATCCCCCGCTAATGGGTAGATTAGATACGTGTTACTCACCCGTTCGCCACTGGGTGCAAGCACCCCGTTCGACTTGCATGTATTAGGCATGCCGCCAGCGTTCATCCTGAGCCAGGATCAAACTCTCATGTAAAATAATTATTTTTTCCTAGCTTTAATGACGGATATAATCATTGATTAAATGTATATCATAATTGTTATGTTTAGTTTTCAAAGATCGTTCATGTTTGTTAGTGTCTCTATAAAACACCTTACAAATGATACAAAATTTAGTAATTATTGTCAACATTTTTTTAAACTTTTTCACAATTTTAATTAACTCTTTTGTACATTTGGTAAGCATTTTATACTAATAAATTATAATTCTGCATTATTTTTATTAAGCTTATCGAACACCTTAATAAGTATATAAAATGTTGAGTTTTTTGCAAGTGTTTTTTACAAAAAATTTAATTTTTTTTACTTTTTTTACTTTTTTAAATTCCCTTTAAAATTAAGGGTTTTTAACAAATAAAAAAAGTAACCCAAATGATTAAATATTTTTTTGATAAATACAAGGAAAAAGACTAAGATATTAAAAAATAAAAATCACTTATCAAAGATAAGCAATTAATGCAAAAAGATATTTAAATTATGGTGTGCATATTAATTTTAATTTAATTAAAATTTGTTAAATAGCTAACCCGATCGGCAATAATATCGTTGTAGTAACTCTTATCATCAAAATTATTTGCTTTAAAAGACTGAATCCCCGTCCTTTGACCACAATAATTGCTTTATCCCATAAACTATAACATCTAAATCATCAATATTGTTGGTTCATACTTTGAAATTAACAATATCTTCATCATAATTACCTTCCCGGTTTTTGAAAGGTCGTTGAACCTTTAATAAAAATTTCATTAGTTTGCGTTCTGTCTCTTTTTTGTCATAAACAATTTCATAAAGGCCCTCAACTTGACCAACTTACATTACTTGGTTCACTTCTTTTCATCCTTTCTTAATTAAAATAGCTTTATACTCTTGAATTATAAAAGGAATCACAATAAAAAAGCAAAAAAATTCCCCCGGTGCATAAATTATTTTAAGTAATCTGCTCCCTTTTGAATTTCAACTTTTGATAAATCAGGGTAATCTAACTGGTGCATAACTTCATAAGCCACAATTCCCACCGAAGACGCCACATTCAAACTCCGCACATTCGGATGCATTGGAATTCGAAAACAACGTTCTAAATTATCATGTAAAATTTCGTAGGGAATGCCAGTTGATTCCCGACCAAACATAATATAAATTGGTCCATTATGTTCTTTAAAATTAATGGCACTATGGGGTTGTTTAGCATAGCGTGTTGAACAATATAATACAGCATCTGGATTTAAAGTTAAAAATTGCTGTCAATCATTATATAATTGATAATCACTAACGTGAATATAATTAGCACTACTACGGGTAATAAAGCGTTCATCAAAAAAGAAGCCCAGAGGCTCAATTATATGTAATTTGGCATTGACAGCAACACAAGTTCGAATAATTGCCCCAACATTTTGGGCAATTTCTGGTTCATATAAAACAATATTTAATTTTTTACTTGTTGTCATGCTGCTCTCCTGATTGGGCATACCAATCCATAAATAGTTTGATTGCTTTACTACGGTGCGAATACTGATTTTTTTCATGTAATGATAACTCACCATAAGTTTTATTTAACTCTGGTAGTAAAAAGATCAGATCAAAACCAAAAGCATCATCTCCCCGTGGTTCTAAAGCAATTTCTCCGTTCGTAATTCCTAAAAAAGTTTTGGCAACATTACGCTGACTGTCAACATAACTTAACGCACACACCGCTCTCGCACTGCGGTCCGTTAAATCCTTACATTTCTCTAATAATAAATTATTAACAATCTTATTATCTAAAATGGGAGCAGCTCATCTTTTCGTATAGATCCCCGGAAAATTATCTAATTCAATAATTTCTAAACCCGAATCATCTGCTAAAACTGGGACCTTTAAAAACTCGCTTAAATACTGTGCTTTAATTAAAGAATTTTCTGCAAAGGTTGTTCCCGTTTCATCAATTTCGCTAATAAAGTCAAAATCTAAGAATGATTTAACATTAACATTTAACTGGGCAAATAATTCTTGATATTCTTTAACTTTATTGGCATTATTAGTGGCAATAATAATCTCTTGCATGTTTCTTTCCTCCTTTGGTTCTCCTAAATCATTAATAATATTGTATAATAAAAATGATTATTTTAGAAAAAGAGTTGAGAAGATGAAATTTGAACAAGGTGAAAAATTAAATAAGGGATTAACTAATATTAATTACCGGTGGGGTGAATTCTTTGTTCGTTATGAACAACCCTTTACCCGCTTATTTCTTGACCATGAAAATGAAATGAACGTCTTAAAAGCCTTACAACACCAAAATATTAATTTGAAGGTTGTGGAAACTGGTTATGATAATGATCATTTTTATGTAATCACCAAATATTACCCCAATTGTTTAACACTGGGACAGACCGGGTTGGGACGCAGTAATTTAACACGGGTTAGTTATTTAATTAAAAAACTGCACCAAGTTGATGTGCGCAATTATAATATTAAAACATTTAATCCCCGCTTGTTTTTACAAACCATGAAACAACATATTAAAAAAATTATTTATAATTTAGACCAAGAAGAAAATCTCATTAACCCCGCATTGTACCAACCAATTAATAATGCTGTTCTCTGCCATAATGATTTAACAAGTGATAATTTTATTTTTATTGCTAATCGCTTATATTTAATTGACTATGAATATGCGATGCTAAATGATCCCTTGTTTGATATTGCCAGTTTTGCTTCTGAGACCCTAACGCAGCCAGCAGATATTAAATACTGGTTTGACCAGTTTAATCTAACAACTGCTGAGCATCAACGTGTTGTGGATTGAATGTATTACCAAAATATCTTATGAATCTATTGAGCAAATTATATGTATGAACATACTAATAATGCAATGTTTTTAAAAATTATGGAAGCAAAATACCAAAAATTAAAAATTCCTACTCTTTAACAGGGGGATTTTTTTCTTTTGCCTGGGTTGCTTCAAAATCTTCGCGAAAACCTTCAATAATTTCATCCTCGGGATTTAACACCCGTCCTTCACGTTTTGCTTTTAAATATTCAGCAATATTACAAATTCACACCGCCATAAAAGTTCCAAAGAAAACAGAGAATATTAAAAATGCCATTGCTAATAAACAACGATATAAAACCTTATCTCATCCTCACCAGTAACCAGTTAAGTAAAACCCAAATAAAGTTCATGATAAGGTAATGTTGTAAGTAAACTGGTCAGCTTTATGGAATTTTAAAATAAAACCAAGTAAAGTTAAGAGAAAAACTCCCAGCACATATAATAACCCAAAGCCAATGCCACCCCCTACTTCGTAATGGTCAGCATATGATAAGTCAGGTGATGATAAGAAAAATAACAAAAAAAATGGGGCAATTCCTTCCACAATAATTGCTAATAAACTTTTTCAAAAAATAGTTCGCGTTGAATGAAATTCCAAATGTTCTTTTAATTCTGGTGCTAAATGATTATCATCGGTTGTGTTATTTTCCTCATTATTTTGCTTATCAATGATTTTCACTATCTTCTCCTACTTCTCTTTTATATTTGCTTTATTTTATCATAAAACCACACATTAAAATAAAAAAAAACTTGTTAAAACAAGTAAAAATAATGGAGCGGGTGAAGGGAATCGAACCCTCACAGTCAGCTTGGAAGGCTGAAGTTCTACCATTAAACTACACCCGCATCTTTAATTAACCTAGTAATATAATATATATACCATATTTACATCGTAAGTCAATTATTTTTAAAAAAAAATGGTACCCGAGGCCGGACTTGAACCGGCACAGTTGCGAGACTGACGGATTTTAAGTCCGTTGCGTCTACCTATTCCGCCACTCGGGCACATGGTCTCCTGTAAAGGACTTGAACCTTTGACCCACTGGTTAAAAGCCAGTTGCTCTACCAACTGAGCTAACAGGAGAACTAAATAAATAAATGGCTGGGCTAGCTGGATTCGAACCAGCGCATGAAGGAGTCAAAGTCCTTTGCCTTACCGCTTGGCTATAGCCCAAATGCAATGGTGGAGAGGGAGGGATTCGAACCCCCGAACCCGAAGGAACTGATTTACAGTCAGTAGCGTTTAACCACTTCGCTACCTCTCCATGTAATGGTGCTGGCTAGAAGAATTGAACTCCCAACCTACTGATTACAAGTCAGTTGCTCTACCAGATTGAGCTAAGCCAGCAATAAATGGTCGAGTGTAACGGACTTGAACCGCTGACCACCTGCTTGTAAGGCAGGCGCTCTCCCAACTGAGCTAACACTCGAAAAAATGTATTTGTTTATTGTGCTAAACCTTTTTTATTTTATATAAATCAACTATTTTTGTCAATTAAATTTCCTTTATTTTTTTAAGATTTTGATAATTTCTAACCGCCAGGTTTTTACCATTCAAAAAATAATAAACGAAAGTATTATGATTTTTTTCCAATAAAATAAATTTTTTTCTAAATTATGAAAAAACACTTGTTTTACTCCCTAATTTTAATTAGCATTGGAAATAAGAAAAAAATAATAAATCTTATCAATTTGACAGCTGAATCCCTAAATTAGTATTTGTTATTTTTTCTTGTTTTTAAGGGAGGGATATTTATTTAATGAAGAAGTTAATAGCAATTTTAGGAGCTCTAGGTTTAACAGCAACCGGAGCAAGTTCCGTTGTAGCGTGCAACAATAATAAAAAAGAAGATACAAATGACTTAACAAAATCATTTAAATCAAGTTATAACGCGAACAATACTGGTATTGATCTAGGTAATTATGGAATTGAGTAAAGTGCGGATTATTTCAATTTTACCTTTAGTAAATTACAAACTAATCTTCTTAAAAATATTATTATTCCTAACAAAGAAGCAACGGTGACAAAAGTTGATGAACCATAAATATTACAACAAGCTTCACTCGCTGCCAATAGTAAAATTGCAATTATAGAAGGTATTGACCAATCAAAATTGCATGTGGTCGATGGTATTTTACAAATTAAAATTAATTTGCAACTATACCAAACATTAGCGCAAAAAGATGGGACAATTGCCTACCAACAGCAAAATGAAACCATGATAATAACAATTAATCTAAAAGCAAAATTTAACATTCCCCTAATTGACACACCATCCCAGCAATTAGCAAGGATGAGAGTTCCATGTCCAAAACTACCAACAAGTTACCAAAAAAAGAGTTAGATTTAAGTTTTGCGAATAAAATTTTAGGGGTTGTTCGTCAGTATGTGCCCCGTAAAATTTATGATGATATTAATAATAATGTTGGTGACTTTAAGTGAACATGATATTTTGAAAACCACCAGGAGTTGGAAAAACCCCTAGATTTAACTACTTCAGTGGTATTTTTCATTAAAATATTGTCTGAACCAGCAAATGACCTTTTTAACGAGAGCAATTGATTTTATTAAAATTATGCTTTCCACTGTAAAATAATAAAAAGCAATTAATAATTGCTTTTTATTTTGCTAATTTTTGATAATTCTTGCTTTAAAAAAATAAATTTAACCCCGATTTCTTTAAAAAGTGATTTTTCAATTCTTGATAAAATATCGATTTCCCTAAAAATAAGATATAATAATTTTGTATCTAAAAACGACAACGAAAGGAAAAGTGATAACATGCGCCAACCAAAAAGTTTTGGTTTTACAAGGTTCTGAATTATCTTCTCTAGTATTTTTGGAATTATTGGGGTAGTTATTATGAGCATTGCTTATTTTTACTACTTAGATAAGTTCAATAACGGGACTCTTAACAATGTTGACCCTAATACTGCTGAGATCTTTTTAATGAATTCATATTCATACTTAGGAAGTTTTAAAGTAATCTTATTAATTGCCATTATGTTTACGTTATTCTCAACAATTATTTGTAACATTGGGTTGATCCGTTATGCTGCAAAAAGTACCGATGAAGAACTATGTGCAAATAAATGGAGTTTAGCAGTCTTGTCGCTATCTTTAGGAGGGTTCTTTGCCCCTTTTGCCTTAACATGATTACCAGATACAGATGTTAAAGCAACTAAAAATGCCCGCGTCACAATTGTGCGTTATTTAGGAACATCGTGATTATTAGGAGCCATCTTTAGTATTGTCGCAATTATGGTCTTTTATGCTCGTGCTAACGACCATTCATGGACAAAAGTTGGGGACTACTATCCAGCGAACCCAAAACAAGTTTTTACCGCAGTCATTGCAGTGTTAGCGGTTGCCAGTGCGTTAAGTCTATTATTTGTCCCTTGATTTTACAATCAAAATACTGTGGCCCATATGATTGCCGAAACTAGTTTAGGAAAATGATACCGTTTTATTTCAACCTTATATACAGTAATTGTAACAATGCTATTAATTATTCAAATTATCACCGCGGTGTTAAAATTGATTGAAATTTTTACAAGTATTTTCCAAAACAATCAAGGAGCAGGATCATCCTTTATCAGTATTATGCGTTTCACGATGTCATTAATTAGTACAATGTTTATGATTTATCTAATTGTCAAAGTTATTGCCGGGTTATGAAAACGTTCAGATAATTATATGATTTCAATTCCCCAATACCGGGAAGCTGACCAAACAAGAACAACATACTAGAACTTAAATTTAAAAAGAGTTTTCTTACCAAATAAGAAACTCCTTTTTTGTTATCAATTTAAGGCTAAATTATATAAATGATGAACATCATCAAAGAAGAAATAGTTATTAATATTTTGGGAATTACAATTATTAATATATGTTGTTTTAACATGTCCCGAGTACAAGACACTAACGAGATTTTCTTAATACAAGCATCCGTAATATTAAAACACTGTGCGAAAAATTGTTGTCGGTATTTATTAAAAGCTTTAAAAAGATTGTATGTTTTAATTTTGTGGGGATACTGGTGTTGTAATTTATTGATAATTTGACTTCACGGACTTTTATACTCGGTAGCTAAGTTGGTTGCCGTTTGTTCTAAAGGTGTTTGGTAATAACTAGGAGTTTTCCCCCATGTTGGGAACATTGGTCACAATAATGTGGTCGGCATGGTTAGCAATTAACTTTCTCAAAATTTTTTCTTGACTGCTTAGAGCAGTCGTAATAATTGCTTGTTGGTCATAACTATTTTTTAAACCAATTGCGGCAAACAGATCATTATTACCCCCTTCTACCACAATTAAATCTTGGGGTTGAATGGTATGTTAAAGCATTAAGGTTTATAACTGATTTGCCAGTTCAAATCGATTAGCAAAGAAATATTCAGTTCAGGTATTAACATCCCCAATATCACCACCACCAATGGCATAATTATTCCCATATTGTTCAAAAGTTTCAGTACCCCAAAAGGCGGAATATTTTCAACCCGGATTTAAGGATAAATGAAGTTTATCTGCTAAATATTGAACGGCAACCGTACCAATACTAAAAGAAACATGGTTATAAAAAGAACTGTCAAAAGTAATTGCTTTAATTTGGGGTAAAAACTCTATTTTCCTTTAAAAAGTCTGTTCCAGCCCCGACAAGACCGCCAGTATACGATAAACTATCATCCAAAACATACAGGTGCGAATAAGTTAAATTTCGATAGCTATCGTGATTATAACTACTACTAAAAGGATTTAATAATAGTGGAATCGTTGTAATAATACTTGTTAAGATGAAATGTGCTTTTATCATATTTTCCCTCCTAAATAAATAATTTTTCAAATTTAATAAATAAAAAGTGCCAAAATAACTATTAACTAGGTACTTTGAGCACTCCTTTATTTGTCTTCATTATAACTTAGGAATTTATTAATCGAACTTAATATTATTAAGCGTTGATAATGTTTAAAAAGATTAATCCATTAAACCAGCTTCGTATAATTTTTTAAAACGTCCCTCAACTTTTTTGAGCTCGCTGAAAGTTCCCGTTTGAATAATTCCTTTTCCTTTTTCAAGAACTAAAATTTGGTTAACATTTTTAATTGTACTTAACCGGTGAGCAATAATAATTGTTGTGCGCCCCTGCATTAACTTGTCTAGTTCACCCTGGATTTCTTTCTCCACAATATTATCTAAAGCACTTGTTGCTTCATCTAAAACAAGAATTTCAGGGTTGCGTAAAAACATCCGCGCAATTACTAACCGTTGTTTTTGCCCACCCGAAAGAATAAATCCCCGTTCTCCTAAAACGGTATTAAAGCCCTCCGAAAGTTCTTTAATAAAATTATATAATTCAGCTTTTTTAGCAGCCGCTTCGACTTCTTCATCACTAGCATCAAAGGTTCCATAACGAATGTTATCATAAAAAGTTCCGTATAAAATTTGGGGTTCTTGTTCAACATAACCAACATGGTCTAAATATGATTTTAAATTAACATCTTTTAAATTTTGGTCATTGTTAACATAAATATCCCCACTAGTTGGGTCATAATAACGAAGTAGTAATTTAGAAATTGTTGATTTTCCAACACCTGTTTCCCCAACAAAAGCATATGATTCGCCTTGTTTAAACTCAAAATTAAAATTATGTAAAATTAATTCTTCATCGGGATTATATTTAAAATTGACATTTTTAAAAATAATACTTCCTTTAATATCTGGGAGTGGTGCGGCATTTACATTCGGATTAATTTTTGGCACCTCTTGAAAAATTTCATTAACTCTGGTTGCCGAAGTTGAAGCAGTGGCTAAGTTTCCTAATAACCGAACAATTTGGATAATTGGAAAAATTAATGAGTTAATACTCATCGTAATTGATAACATAACTGTGGGGTCAAGTTTGTTTTGGTTAACAAATATAATCCCGACAATTAAGGCAATGGTATTCATACTTGTTAATGTGGTAATTACAAAGGCAATTACTAATGATTGCACCCGAATGGCTTGCATACTTACTTTGTAATAATCCCGGTGAATACTATGAAAACGTTGTTTTTCATATTCATTAGTTCCTGTTGATTTAATTAACCGAATGGCGTTAATCCGATCATTAATATCCCCATTAACATTTGAAACAACTCTTCGTTGTTTATAAATTAAGCGACGGATAAAAGTAAAACAAAAAGCCGTTAAAATTAGAATTCCAAATGAAACCCCTAAAATAATCCCCGCTAATTCAGCAACAGTTTGAGTACCGTTGATATATTGATTAGGCACAGGGCGAATTCCCCCACCGGGTACATTTTCAAAAACCTGCACTTTATTATCTAATGTGAACATAATTACCACACTACCAATAAAAGTGAAAATAGCATTTAAAAAGTTTTGGGGCACTTGGTAAGCCTGATCACCTAAAATTTGGGTATCAGAAATTAATTTTGTTAAGATATCCCCCATCTTTTTATCATTGTAGTAATTCATATCTAAATCAATTAGTTTATTTAAAACCTTGATCCGAATGTCAATTTCAATTTTTCGTGAAATTGAACCACCAACTCAACTTTGTAAATACAAAAAGATTCCTGAAACAACAAATGTTGTGGCAAAACCAATTGCTCAGTACATTAAAGCTGATCATGCCATTGCCGGATCGTCAATTGACTGACGACTCTGCATTCCCACTGACAAGTTGGTCATTACAATATTTGTTAACTTCGGAATTGCCACGGTAATTCCACAAGTAATCATGACAAAAATAATTAAACATAACCAACGAAATCAATAACGTTGGTAATAAATTGATATTAATTTAAAAAATCCAATTTTTGAAGCCTTATGTTGTTGTTCAGGATGTTTGGTTCCGAACAAATCTGGTTTGGTTCCTTCATGGTGTTTTTTCTCCATTTTTTTTACTCCTTTATCATTCTTAAATTATTGTTAAACATTTAACTAAATATGATTATATCTGTTTTCTTTTGAGTTGCAATAATAAAAATAAACTTTTATTTTTCACGGGCTAAACTGTTTAGACTTAATATCAATGTGGCTAAATCTTGTTCCAATAAAAGTTTTCGTTCTTTGGTAATTACTTGTTCGATATAAAGTGATAATTCATTCATCAGTCTCATAATAATTGGTTGAATTTTTTGTCATTTGGCAGTTGGTTTTAAATAAATAACTTTTTTATTATCTTCGGGGTGGTAACGATCTAAATAACCTTTTTCCGTTAAGCGCTTTGATAAAATAGTAATATTGGTGCGAGACTGGTTAGCAAGATTAGCAAGTTTATTCAATGTTTGGTGGGGATAATGTTCAACTAATTTTAATAACCACATATTACGGATTTGGAAATCATCAAAACCCGCTTTCTTTAACCGTTCTTCAACATAGCTACGACAAATTTTATTGGTATAAGCAATTAAGCGCAGAATATTCCAAGTTTGGGGATTTTTTCAATCCATATTATCAATATCATTCACTTTGCGTCACCACCTTATCACTTTATTTACTAAAATCATAACATAGATATTAACAAGATTAAAAAAAGAACATTTAATTAATAATGTTCTTTTTGATTATTAACCAAGAATTTAACCAAATTGTTAAATTATCATTAGTTGTAACTGATAAACTATCATCGGTTTTATTGCTAACATTAAATTGTAAATTTTCCCCACTTGCAGTAAGATCTTTCGCTTGCATAATATCATCAATTGTTTTAGCTGGTTGTCAAGTTGTCCCATCGGTTGTTATTAATACTAATAATTTTCCGTGTAATAATTCAACATTTGCATTTTCTAGGTGGCCTCTAGTCAACCCCTAATTAATATTGGAACAATTAAATTGCTTAATAAAGACATTGGTAATGGAATTTCCTGATCAATTTTAAAAGTTAAAAGTTTGCCTTTCACTTTAACAGTTAAATTACCATTTGCATTAATTGATCTCATTTTTGCTGATCATCTTTGCTTGTTAAATTAGGGTCTGTTGGAATTAAATTTAAAATTGTGGGGACCATGGGGTTATCCAATAAACTACCTAAGGTTAAATCAACACCAGGAATTGGTAATTTAACATCCACTAATTTCGGGTTGGCTTCTTGATTAATATTATTTAAATCATTACTAATTGCTTTAATATTCGCAATTTGAACAGTTGAATATTCAATATTGATTGGAGCAGTTAATACTTCAACCCCGTTATCGGTAATTGAATTAACAACTGCTGTCCCTAAATGTTTAAATGGCTCCGAAATTTTTTCAACCTTGTTAACATTGACAACCACGTCTTTTAAACTAAAATTGTGGTTAATCGCCGTTATAATCAACTACAAATTAATATTTTTATAGTCAACATCAAATAAATAATGGTTTTTGTGCATTACAATTTTGAATTTTTTTAATTAACCGTGCTACTTGTTTTTGATGAAATTCATCATTGTGGGGATTAACAAACAGATGGTTCTTCAGTTTTGGCATGATTACTACAAGCAACAACTGATGATGCCCCGGTTGCTGTTAATCCAACCACTCCTAAAATCGCTAATAATTTTTTCATTTAAAATCTCCCTCTCTCTACTTTATCAAAAATTACTACCTGTATTAAAAACATATAAAAGTAATTTTTAATTAAACAGAGTTGGGCAACAATAAAAACAAAACAATTAAGTTCTGTTTAACAAAATTGCTTTTAAACATTAATAATAATTGGTCATAACTTTTGCTCTTATATCTTAGCACTAAAAACTAAGAAAAAAACTTTTTTTATTTTTTTAACAAAAAAAGTGTTTAGAAAAACTAAAACTGGTCTTTTGAATTGCTATTAGTTAAAATTTCAATTTCAAAAATAACAGATTTTAATTTGACATTATTACTTTTCGTTTTTAATTTTTTTGTTTTTTCACGGTTAATTCGAAAAGCAAAATTATGGTAGACAAAATCTTCGGGTAGATCAGCGTTTGGGATAAATTCATAACCAGTTTGGGCGACATACCATTGATATAAGGTTTTACCCTCCCCTTTGGGGGGAACATTTAATTGTAAATATTTTTTAAAAACTTTTTTAATTGGGGTGTTTCCGTGCATCCAATACATATGATGGCCAATTTCTTTAACCTGACCAGTTTCATCATCCTCATCATAAATTTCACCAACTAATTCTTCAATGATGTCTTCCATGGTAACAACGCCGATAAAAGTTTTACTTTCACGATTGGGAGTAACAATTGCCATATGAACTTGTTCTTGTTGTAATAATTCTAAAGCATCATCTAATTTTAAATGCTTAGAAATATAAATTGGTTCACTAGCTAATTTCTTAATGTTAACTTCTTTTTTATCAATAATAGCAATTAACACATCCTTAATATTTAAAATTCCTTCTACACTACCATCAGTTCGCGAAATAATTGGCATTCTGGTGAAACGTTCTTCTTTATAAATTTTTTGTAAGTCTCGTCAGTTGGTATCATTAAAAACTGCTTTTACTTTTTCTTTATCCCGCATAACATCCCCAACATTTTTTTCATCAAAAGTAATTGCTGATTCAATTAACTGCTTTTCGTTTTTTTCAAGCACCCCTTCGGATTCAATTGTTGAAATTAATTCTAACAATTCATTTTCAGTTGTTGATACTTGGCCCGGTTTTTCTTTTTTTAAGACTAGTAACCATGTAAACGGATATAACACAATTTTTCAAACTCATAAGATATAAGAAGCAAAAATTGAAAATTTTTCGGGACTGCGCTTGGCAATAATTTTGGGCACAATTTCCCCAAAGATTAAAACAACAACTCCAATTACTGCTGTTGCTACTCAAGTGGCGGTGGCTTCACTACGAATAAAAGTTGCAAAAAATAAGGCACCAATGGTTGCTAAGGTGGTATTAATCAAAGTATTTGCCATTAAAATTGTTGCTAAAGTACGATCATAATCCTTAATAAATTTATAAACACGTTTGGCACTTTTAATTTCCCGGTTTTTACTCCGAACTTTGGTTCGTTTTCCCTTTGCTAATTGTTTTAGCCGAATAACATTAATTGAAGTAATCGCCGTTTCCGAAGCTGAAAAAAAAGAAGAAAATATTAATAAAATAATCATTAAGGGCAATAAAACAAATAACGCGGTCGAGGAATTTAACATTTAAATTTCCACTCCTTTATGTTAATTATAATATACTATATATTAACCAATATTAATAGACAATTTAAAAATAATTTATTGATTTTTTTAAAATAATTACTTTTAATTTACAAAATTTAAGGTATTATATATAGTGTATGATAATTTTATATGCAAGATAAATAATAAATTCTTAAGGAGGAATCCCCGTGAAAAAAATGCTAGCATCTTTCGCAGCAATTTCATTAATAAGTTCATCAGTTTTCAGTGTTGTTGCTTGTAAGAGTAAATTAGGGCTATATAATGCTTTTATTAGTGCTATTAATAATAAGGATAGTTTTATTATGCTAATCAGTGCCCAAAACTGTCCCCACTGTCAACCTTTAGAAAAAACAACAATTAATGAATTATATGATGGTGCCAAAGGTAACGCAGAATTTCATGCTTATTTAGATGGAAAATATGGAGCTGACTATAATTTAGCAACTTATTATGGTTCGCGATCATCAGCAAATGAAAATGAATATAAAACAATTGAAAATACTTATTTAATGAATACATGGAATTCGGTTGAAGATTATAATAAATTATGAGGTAAAAAATGAGCCAAAAAAATTCTCGACTGGGTAGTTGCCCAAGAACGCAATGATCATAAAATTAAAGGGGAAATTGACTATACCATTACCGCTGATAGTTTAAAATTAAAGGGTACCCCATTGTTTATTTATGTTAAACAAGGACAATACATGGGCTTTGAATCAGGAGACATGGGAAGTAGTTGAGTAAGTGGTGCCACTCCTCAGCAGTATATGTATTATTTTGTTCAACATCTCGTGAAAGAAGACTGGGATACTAGTCATGATTAGGCAAGTTAGTTAATTTAAAAAAATAATAATAAAGATAATTAATATTATCTTTTTTTATTGGCAAAAATAAAAAAAGAATTAAGAAATTCTATTTTCGTTTAACATTTGAAGTGTCGTGCTTATAATAATAAACAATGAATTATAAGCAATTTCGCTAAGTGACATCAAACTGTGTGTGGTTGGGATCAATGACATTGTCTGCTCGTTCATTGTTGTTTGCCTATTCAGCAGCTGGTTTGATGTCACTTGAAGTAAAAGTAAGTTCTGGAATAACATTAATCTTACTTTGAATTAAATTATATAAATAATTAGTTTCATCATGCAATAGAATGCCAATTATTAAATCGGTGGCCGATAGCTTTTCTAATAATTTTTTTGCAACATAATGATAAGTTGTAAAATAAGTATCATAACCTAAAATTAATAATTGATGGGTGGGGATGACGTCAAATCATCATGCCCCTTATGTCTTGGGCTACACACGTGCTACAATGGCCGGTACAAATAAAAATAATTTAATAAATTTAAATACCGATCATTACCAATAATATAAAATTTATTCGCCTTATTAATATTTTTAACAAGGTTTATTATTGGCTGCTCCATATTGTGATCTAATGTACTGGATACCAATAATGAATGGTTTTTAATAATCTTATTAATAATTACATCCGTATTACTTTCCTTAAGAGTTAAATAAGCTTTATTTTAATAAAGTTGTCGCCTTTTTTCAGTTTTTAAAAAAGCATAGAATTCTTTTCAACCAGCAAATCCTAAGTTTTTACAAAACTTGGTAATTGATGATACGCTGGTAAAATAAATATTGGCAACATCATTAATAATAAAATCATCACGATCTTTTAATAAATTTAAAATTGTTTTTGCAATAACTACCTTAACTGTTTTGTCATTAATTAAGACAATTTCCTCTAACTTTTTAATAATGTTCTTTTCTATCTGCATGTTTCCACCTATGTTTTCCAAAATTGTTACTATGAGAGTCCATACCCTTACCCTTGTTTTTTTATTGTAGTAAACTTACTGGAAAAATAGAATGAAAAAAAGTTGAAGGTTTAATAAAATTTTTCATTAATCAATGACTTTTGGCCGCTCATTAACGATTTCTTCAATTTTTTATAAAATCGCAAACAAATCTTCAAATTCATTTTTTTAATCTTATAACAAATATCTTGAACAGTGGCTGAGTCCATACGCTACTAACCTCCTTTCACTAGTTATTTACCAAGGCAATGAAAATTTTTCTTTTAAAAAATAAAAAAATCATTTTAAAAAATGATTTTTAGTTAATAACTCTATATTACATTGGGTGGACTAGCGATTGTTTGAAAAACTTCTGGTTTATCAGTAACAATATTTGTAAAAGTTGGTAATGATGTAAATTTAAAGAAGCCAACTGAATTAAATTTTGTAGAATCAACTAGTAAGATTTTGGTTTGAACCCGAGCAAGCGCTGCTAGTTCAACACGGCCCTCTTCTTCGTTGCTTTTATAAACATAACCTTCCTCATCAACATTGCCAGCACTAATAATTACTTTTGCAAACTGAATTAACGATAAGCTTTCTTCACAAAATGATCCATAAAAAGATTGGGATTTATCTCGTAACTTCCCACCAAATAAAACGTGGTAATGAACATTAGGGTTGTCTTTGGCTAATTGCAAAATTCGTAGTGAATTAGTAACAATTTTAACTGGTTTGGTAATTTGGCTTACAAATAATTCACAAGTTGATCCGCTTCCCACAAATAACACATCATTTGGTTGTATTAATTCATTGGCTTTGTTAGCAATAATCATCTTTAAGTCATAGTTACGGTTCCGGTGCATTAAGTCAATGCTACAAGCTTTGTTACTTAATCCTAAAAAGTGAATCCCCCCGTACGACATACTAATAATTCCTTCTTTTTCTAACTCTTTTAAATCGCGGCGAGCAGTTGTTGATGAAATTTCATAGTCATTCACAAAATCTAACACATGGTTCATCTCATGAAAACTATTTTTACATAGGTAAGATAATAATAAGTTTTTTCTCTCAACACGGTGCATGGAATCTCTCCTTTTAATTAGTATATAATAAATTATACCGAAAATTTCAATTACTTATCAAAAGATGCCAAAAATTTTTTTAAATTTTCAACCGTTGTTTTATTTTTTAAAATATTATATAATTGTTCATCAGTGGCGGCTTTAATTTCATTTAGCGAACCAAAAGACTGATTTAATTGGCAGATTTTTGTTTGCCCGAGCCCGGGAACTTGGTCTAAAACACTAGTAATTAATGCTTTGGTTTGGCGGGTTCTAAAATTACGGATCGTAAAATTATGAACATCATCTTGCATTTTGGTTAGAAAATGAAAAAGTTTGCTAGATTTATCTAAATTGATAGCTTTTTTGTCTAAATTTAAAAGATGGTCCGTACGGTGGTGTTCATTTTTAACAAGACCAATTACGGGAATTTGTAAATCCAAAATATCTAATTGTTTTAAGCAAGCATTTACTTGTTGAATTCCCCCATCCATAATAATTAAATTAGGTAAAGCCCGTTTTTCTGCTTTCGCATGTTGATAACGACGAAAAACAAGATTAGTAATCCGGTGGTAATCATCTTGGTAAGAAATTTCAATGTTATATTTACGATAATCATTGCGTGAGGGTAACCCATTTTTATAAGTAATAACTCCGCCGGTTACAAATTCATCATTAATATTTGCAATATCAAACATTTCAATTAAATACGGAATTTCGGGCAATTTTAATAAATTTTTTAATTCTAGTAGCAAATCTTCTTTGCTGCCCCGGTGATGGTGATATTTTTGGTATTGTAAATAGCTTTCTTGACTGTTAGCAATTGCTAACTTCATCACATGACGATCATTGGTATTCTTTGGATGTTTAAAAATCTTAGGATATAACAATGCTAATTCCGTTAAGTCCACCCTGGGGTCAATGATAATCTTTTTTGGTAAAATATTTTTTTGGTAAATATTTTGTAAATATAAACGTATGATTTCTTGAGGATCATCATCCTTGGTCAACATAAAATAATCACTATCTTTATAACTTAATTTCCCGAGACGATAAAATAAAACCGTAATTACTAACATTTCAGGTGTTTGGAATAATCCAACAATATCAACATTTTGGCTTTTATTTAAAAAATCAACATTTTGATCAGAAATTGTTCAGTCTAAGCGGTGAATTAACAGTTTTATTTTGTTAGCTTCTTCAAATTGTAAGTTACTAGCTGTTTGGTGCATTTTTTTGGTTAATAAGGCCTTAATTTGCCTTGTATTACCCTTAAAAAACTCATCCACATGCTGAATCATCTCTTCATAATATTCCCGGGGAACTTTTTTAAAGCAGGCTCCCGAGCACTGGTTAATATGATAATACAAGCATGGCTTTCCTAAGTTGCCCTTGCATCGGCGTAAGGGATATAACCGTTCTAAAATTTTGATGATTTCCCGCGCGTGGCTCCCTTCCGGAAATGGCCCGTAACTACAGGCATATTTTTTACTAATATTGCGGACATACAAATATTGGGGGTCACGTTCTTTTGTAATTACAATATAAGGATAGTGTTTATCATCACTTAATAGGATATTATATTTTGGTTTATATTGTTTAATTAAATTATGTTCTAAAATTAGGGCTTCTTTTTCAGTATTCGTAATAATCGTTTCAAAATGGTCAATTTCATTCACTAACCTGGTTGTTTTATAGTTATAAACTTTATTAAAATAAGATGAAACCCGAATTTTTAAATTTTTTGCTTTCCCAACATATAACACCTGATTATAAATATTGTAATAAATATAACAGCCTGGCTTGTCTGGTAATTTGCTTACTTGTTCACGCAGTGATAAATTGTTTGCCATTTAGTACCCCCCCTTAACTAATATAATTTTAGTAACTATTAATAAATTATGCAAGATTAATACAACAAAACTTTATTAGGTGTCTTGCGTAAAATTAATTATTTAATAAAAATTAAATTTATAATTTTAATTTAAAAATTATTCTTTTTTAGTATATCTTTTTTAGTATAATAAAAATGGTTATAAAAAAATGAGAGCTAACCATTCCTGATTGCGTTGACTATCCTATTTGGATAGTTTTTTATAATTAAATATAACTGCAATAGTAGAGTAACTATTTTCAGAATCAAAACAATCGCTTGTATCAATTCCATCTAACCACCACCTAACCATTCAAAACAATAATTCAGGAGTAGTTATAAACTCTCACCACTATCATAACAAACGTGATCTTAATCTAATGAAAAATATTTATATAAAACATATTTTAATATTGATTATTTTGCTAATTTGTTTTGTTATAAAGCATAGCAAGCTAACGGCTCACCTTTAGCTAGCATGATAAAAATCCTGAAAAATAAAAAAACATATTTAAATAAATATGTTTAAAGATATTGTTAATTTTTTAATGCTTTTTTTGATTCCTCAACTAATACTTTGAATTCAGTGGGATTATTAATTGCTAACTCTGATAACATTTTACGGTTTACTTCAATGTTTGCTTTGTGTAAACCATTCATAAATTGTGAATAAGATAAATCATATTCACGAGTTGACGCATTAATTCTTTGAATTCATAATTTTCGAAAATCTCTTTTTCGTTGTTTACGATCACGATAAGCATAAGCTAACGACTTCATTACTTGTTCTTTAGCTTTTTTAAAATGAGTTGATTTTGTTCCAAAATATCCTTTAGCTTGTTTAATTACTTTTTTACGACGTTGTCTTGTCGTTGGTCCACCTTTTACTCTTGCCATTATTCTCTATTCCTTTCCTACGATTCTATTGAATTAAATCTTTCAATCTTTTTTGATCAGTTTTGTCAATTAAACTTGCTTTTCGTAAATGACGTTTTTGTTTAGTTGATTTATTCTGAGCTAAATGTGAAGTATATGCATTTGCTCTTTTTCATTTTCCTGATTTGGTAACTTTAACACGTTTTGCTAAAGCTCTTTTTGTTTTCATTTTTGGCATAACAATTCCTCTCCTTCTTAATTATGAACTTTTAAAATTATTATTTTTTTGGTACGACATACATATCTAAAAACAAACCATTTAATTGGGGTTCTTTTTCAATTTTTGCTAAATCTTCAATATGACTATAGAATTTTTTTAAAGTTTCTTTTCCAAATTCGGGACGAGTAACTTCTCTTCCCCGAAATTTTAAAGAAATCTTAACCCGATCACCATTTTCTAAGAATTCCCGCACTTTTTTAGCTTTGAATTCAATGTCATGGTCACCAATTCCTGTTCGTAACCGCATTTCTTTGTTTTCGGTAACGTGTTGGTGTTTTTTGGACTCGCGTTCTTTTTTCTTTTGTTCATATTTAAATTTCCCATAATCAACCAACTTAGCAACAGGCGGGTTAGAATTCATTGAAACTAGCAATAAATCTAGTCCCTTTTCTTCTGCGAATTCCAAAGCCTCATTACGTGATAATGGTCCAATTTTTTCCCCATTTTCATTAATAATTAGTACTTCGCGAGCACGAATATCTTTATTAACAATGTCTGATTTTAGGTTTTTTCCAGTTGCTTGATTCATTAAGACCTCCATCATCAAAATAATAATTAAAAAAGCACCAAAAAGTAGCGCTAGAATTTCAAGACTAAATTTTTAATTAAGAATTAGGTTCCTTGAACTTAAATAACCCAATTACCACATTTAAGGGTGTGGGTGAGCAATACTACTTTTGTTCTTTTTCATAATGAATTATACTGAATAAATAATATTAATCAAGATAAATGACTGATTTTCTCAAAAATGTTTATATTTAAAACTTAATTGCAAAATTTTAAATCTTAATCTAAATATTTTTAAATTTCAAGATAAAAAATAAAAACATTATTATTTTATAAACTTTTTTATTTTGGTAATTATTAACTATATATTCTCACGTAAATATTTATAAATGTTATTTAGTTTTTAGTTAAAAATAAATTGACTCAATATGGTGTCGTAAAATATTCATCCTAATTTGTAATTTAGCCTAGTATTTAATTTTTAAAAAATGCTCAACATCTTTATCTACAATGGCAATTTGATAGTTAGAATCAAATGATTTTCCGGTTTGTTGTTCATATAAATGCATATATTCATTAACTTTTGTATCTACTCGAAGCATTAGAACATTAGTTACATCATCTAATAGATCATGAACTCTTTTAATAACAAAATCAACATTCCTATTCTTAATTGAAGAATGCAAGCTACTAATTTTATGTTGTAAGGCAAAAATTGGATTGGTGGAGTTTACAAACTGTTCGGTTGAAACAATAAGGGGTTCAACTCTCAATGTAATTAGTTAAAATATTGTTGTAATGAATTAAAATTAATTTTTGGTTTTAAATTTTGATTAACATTCATTAGTTTCACTTCCCTTATCTTATTAAAAACATTAATAATTAATATTTAATGTTATAGTTGATAAGTTTGGATTCTCCTAGCTAGTTTTGTTAATTTATTTTGTCTCTTTTAACTATAATGATAAAAATGACAATTAACAATAATTTTCAACAAAAAAAATATCTAAAATAATGAAGTTAGTGGTTACTTAATTTATAAATCTTATCTCCAAAAGCAAAAATATCACCCTTGTTAACTTGTATTAAAACACTAACTTGATCAGTAAAGTTTTTTGTTAACGGTTGGTCAACTTTTAATTTAACTGATTCATCATCATTTAATTGATACAGTTCACCAAGATTATTTAGAACTGTCTCTCCATGCGCTGCTAAGATAGTATCATCTTGTAACTTTCAAAGAGCAAATATTCGAAAACTAGTATAGGATGAATCATTTTGAATGACACCTTGATTATTTAATTGGTATATATGTCCACTTGCATTAATAAATAAAATGTTGTTTTCTGAAACTTTAAGCATATTTTTCAGCATAATTCGTTGCTTTATTTAGTAATTGTTTTAAATCATATTGTACTTTCCTAACTGTGTCAATTGTAATATTTATTTCATAAAGAGAGCCACTTCAAGTTAATGCTCAAATTTTATTTTGGGTAATTTTAATCATTAAATAGATTGCATCATTAATTTGTCCAGCATCAATAATTTTATCAATAATTATAACCTGATTATTTATTTCGTAAACCTTACCTTGTTTAGTACCAATAAGATTACAATCATTCTGTACTTATACTATTGAATAAATATAATCATTAATCTCTTTTGTTTGCTCTACACGAGTAACTTCTTTTTTAGAAATATCAAATTTCATAATCCCCTGACCCACAAGTAATGCAAAACTATCATTAATATTAATTCCTTTATATATATAATTTGAAACTGTCAGTTGATATTCATTAATAATAACTCCAATATTAGGATTATAGACCTGATAATAAATTTGAACTTGATCAGTTAAAAGATATGAACCATCTTTCTTTGCTACTACTAAAGCACTAGTATTAGTAATTTCTGTTAGTTCAATATCTTCAGTTTTTAAATAACTCCCCAAGAACTAATAAAGGGTTTTTATTTTTTAACCCCGCTAAAATATCAGTCTTCTGATTATCATTACGCACTTTTGCACCAATAATTTGATTTTGGAGATGAGTTTGTAAAGTTAATTTTGATGCTAAAAATTTAACTGTCACACTTAAATTATAGTTATATGCCCACTCGCTAATTTGACAACTAATGTTGCTTGCGTTGCTGAAATATTTTTTAAGAAAAGATCATTAATAACAACCTTCTTATTGTTTGTTTTCATAGAAGATAAAATTGTGGCAGTTTGGTTATCAGGAATAATTCCTAATTCTAAATTTGTTAGCTCGTCACTCAAATCCACCCGGTTAACATTTTGGTTATTAACTGCATTGGCAACTTCTTTAGAAATTGTAAAATAAAACCCTAACCCGCCTGTTAATCCTGCCGCAGCTAGGATAATCAAAACTAATAATGCAATTAAAAAATTACGGCGCATCTTCGACATATGTTTCATATTATGTAGGTGCATCATCCCCAATTAATTAATTTTATGATCCATATTTTTCATAAAATTAATATTCGCTTCATTTAAGTTAGAAGTCGTCAAATTATTTTGTGAATCAACACTCATAACGCGGTTTTCTTTCATTTTCATTCCCCATTAAGACATAAGATTTACGGGGAGCAACAAGTGATTGGTCATTATTAACCACATTTTCTAAGACAATATTTTATAGCTACCATTTGTATCAAACAAAGTACTTTTTACAAATAACCCCAAATGGCAATTAGCACAGCGTAAATATAATACTTTTTTAATAACATACTCTTCTTTTAACTCTACTAAACTCTTAGCCTTTATTTCTAAAAATATTAAATTCTTTAAAAAATCCGGACGGGTATCTTTAATAATTCTTAACTTATTTTTTAGTTTTTGTGTACACCAACGACACAAAAAATTAATATTAGCATTTTTCATCTTTAATATGTTTACTCATTCACAAATTATTTACATAATAACTAATATGTGTATTTTACAAAAAAAAGCAACTAGTTTTAAAATTTATTCAAAATTAAAAAAAAGACGGCAGCATTAATAACACCCATCTTTTTTATTAAATATTTTGATAACCTATCATTATGATATTGCTTTATCCTAGTAGTAAACTAAAAATTTTTTTATTTAAAAGTAATATTTTCAATATTTGCGTGATAAGAACAACCAATAACGCTATTGGAAGAACTTTCAACCACTGAATGTCCTCAATAAATATTATGATTATCATGTCACAACCCAAGAACAAAACTTAATTCTTGGTGAGCAAATCGTCATGCTCCGGAAGATGAGACAACTCATATTGCTTGCGTTGAACTTACATCACTGCTAATATCACTAGTAAAAGCTTCAATTTTAGTAAGATCTTTGTCCTGGGTTCATGCGTGACGTGAACATTGATAGAACCACTAATAACAGTAGTTAGATATTTGTTATTGAAATTTTCTTAACTATTGGCATAGTTTAAAAAATTAAGAATAATATGGGTTTCACCATATGATGCCTCTAAAGAAGTACCATTAAATGAATCTTCTTTATAAAAGTTAAGATCAATTTTTAGTCTTTCATCAGCTTTTACTTGATTAGTAGTTTTTACTGATAATTCATTAAGATTTGTTTTTGGATGCATTGTTGCACCTAATTCAGTGCTGATTCCAATCACACTAGTTCCTAAAAATGTTAATAAATTTTTCATAATATAAATTTACCTTTCCGATGTTTATTTTCTGTCCCACCCACAAAAATATAAATAATTTTATTTAATAAAGTTTGATATTTTCCCGGCCAAAATACATTGTGTTTTATTAAAAACAATATTTTTAAATTTATTATCATTAAGATCTGTTAACTTACCTTCTAACCCCATTATAATACTTCCAAATCTAAAAACAATATTTTTTATAAAAAATTACAAAAAATAACAAATTATTTTACAATATTGAATAAAATATTTTTAATTTGTTGATAACTTTGCTTATTATTTATGGAACAAAAATAACAAGTAATGAAGCTAATTTTCACTCAGGCGGATATGCGAAACTTTTTTAAGAAAATCTTACAGTGTAAATAATTTAAAAGGTTACAAAAAGAACTCTAAAATTAAAAAATGTTTGTTAATTTTAGAATTAAAAATAACAAACAAATAAAATATCTTTATAATAATTATTAAAAACTATTAACGGTGATTAGGGAAATTTTCTAATGATACTTCCAAAGAATCTACCTGTATTTGAGTTAATTGATCATGAACTTCTTGTTTACGTTTTTGATTATTAGTTTTTTTAGCTTTTAGTTCAGCTGTTGATGATAAACTATCAGGGTTCCTGTCAGAACCTATTGTTAACAGAACATCTTCATCTGTGATTTCTACTATTGCACTATCATCTCCTAAACTAGCAGGTGTTTGTGCGGTCACTGTTTCGTATGAAGGAACCCAATCTTGATCATTTAATAAAGCAGTATGTTCAGAAGGTTCTGAATTAATTGAACTATTAGCTTCTAAATCATTACCTGCTTGATGAATAGAATAAGCAGTTATTAAATTTTGGGTTGTGGTGTAAAGTTCTTTTCCAACTCCTAAAATAGCGGGTAACGCCGCAGGAACAATTCCTAAGCCAATAATATCTTTGGCATTTTCAATTCCTAATAAATCAATTTGTTGGTAAGTTAGGATTGAAAATCCAACAATAGCTAATACTGGGGGTGCTAATTTTCTAACTTTATCAAAAGCTTGCTTTAACATTGGGTCATCATTATTGGTTGGACATAAATAATCAATTCCAATATTAACTAAATCAATAACTTGGGCAGTTGTAAAATAACCACTAATTTGATTAAAAAAAATGTTTTTAATCGCAGATAATTGGGTTAGATCATATTGTGGTCCTTTGTTATAAAAATATGTTTGAACAGCCCCAGCAACGTTACCAATCACAGTATTAAATACTGACATTACCCGATTGGCAATTTTTGTTTTCATCCCCATTGTGGCATGGTTAAGATTATAGTAATCTTTTAAGATTGAGTCACAAATTAATAAAATTGGTTCTGGCATCCGGGCAAATTCGGCGGTTCTTGTTCATAACCCAAATTTTTCCATATAAACAGTTCCCATTAAACTACCTGAGGCTTGTAAAATATTCATAATTCTAGTTTTTCATGTTTCTTGTAAAGTTTGATAAAATTTTTCAAGAAAACCTGGTTCTGTGGGTTCTTCTCCTAAATTTTGATCATTTTCTCCTACTATA
Organism: Spiroplasma mirum ATCC 29335; assembly: GCF_000565195.1. Classification (NCBI taxonomy): domain Bacteria; kingdom Bacillati; phylum Mycoplasmatota; class Mollicutes; order Entomoplasmatales; family Spiroplasmataceae; genus Spiroplasma; species Spiroplasma mirum. Next base: position 660,981 of record NZ_CP006720.1, read on the forward strand.
CTATTTTTTCTAGAATCAAGATTTACCTCAACAAATTTATCTTGTTCTTCTTCACTAGTTAATGATTCTTCTTGTTCATTACGTGTTGGCATAATTAATAAATCTCCTTTAACTATTTATCTGTCAAAAAAAATTTCATAATTTTTTAAAAAGAAACTTTAGAAAATAATCTTAAAAAAGAACACCTATAAAATTTTAATTTTATAGGTGTTCTTGACACTCAAACAAAAATTATTAACAAATTTATTTATTTCCTAAAGTCATTTTAATTTTATCATAATTTTAAAAATAAAAAAGAAATCTAATTCCTTTTTTAAAATTTTATTAAATAATATCCTAATTTTATCGATTATCTTCTTTGTTGCTTATTAAATCAACAATTTGTGATTATCTCATTTGATTATTTTCTAAAAAATCATTCTCTTTTTTCTGCTGATTTTCTTTAAATAATGCTGAAATAAACTTATTACTGACACTAATATTTACTGGCTTATATTATTTTAGCAAATAAGGTTGGGCTAAGTTATAATAATCATTTTTACTTACAATCTCAGCATTTTCTTTTCATAATCATTAAATTTCTTTTTTTATTATTTTCATATAGTTTGGCATCATTAAAAATTTTTTTATTTTTAGTTAAAAAACTTTAACAATAAATAACACATTTATCATATTCAATTAATTAAAAATTATGTTTAGAATTAGTACTATTAAAAATTGGATCAAAAAAATTTAATATTTCAGATATATCCTTTTGGGTAAAATTAAAAAAGATATTATCATTAATAAACTCATTTTCTTCTTTTGATAACTCAAAATTATCAAAGAAGGTTCTGGGGGTTGTTAAAAAATATCAAAAAATATTCAGTTTTTCACGATATTTTAAAAGTTTATTAACTTTAATTGAAAATGGTTCAACTAAAAGTTTACTAATTCTTTTTTTTCTTCAAAATTAAGGATTACTTTGAATTGGGTTAAAAATTCTTGTGTAACACTTTTATCTTGAAATATTCATAAATTCTCTTTATTTTTAATAAAAATTTTCAAAATAAATTCAGCATTTAGCCCATAACAGTCATATTTCATCCAATATCCTTTAAAATATTTAAATTTACTTGTTTAGTAATTTCGTACTTTGAAAATAATGTAAAAAGAAAGGTATTTTGTAGGGTGTCTCTTTTTTTTATTTAATTTTTGTATTTCAATTGTTAATTGGTCAAAATTTAAATCCTTAATTTTTATTTTTTTATCATAAGCTATTTTTTTATTTTTCTCATTGTTAAAAAGTTTATCTACTGTTTGAATAGCACTATTCTATTCCTTAATTTTTATTATATTAATCTTTTCAAGCATTGGTGCTAGTTCTAAATATGCCACAATAAATTTAAGTGCTAATAGAGTATTATAATCAGCAATTCTTTTTGCAAGTGGATATGAACTTTTTAAAGCATTATCTTTGGTAAAAAAAATTCATTAATTTAGGAGCTATTACATTGTTAGGCGTAGTATTTTATATCTTATTAAAAAAAATTGCTAATTAGTTTGTGGAAAAATGTTTGGCTTTATCATCCCAAGGATGTTCTCTACTTGGATAAAAATTTCTTTGGTAATATCTTTATCATTAAGTTTTAGATATTTAGTAATATTTTGATTAATAAATTTTTCGGTTTTAAGAACGAAATTATACATTTCAAGATATTCCTTTTTAAAATTATTAACTATGTTATATTTTTTTCAAGTATTGAAAGTTCTTTTGGTATTGAATTCATTTATATGTCTCCTGTTCTGATCATTAATAAATATTATTTTTTTAAATATTAATTAAATGTTTTAATTATTGGTTATGATTTTAAATTCCAAAATTTTGGAACTTTAAGTACTAAAATTAAAATAATAATTTATTAAAAATCTTTTTTAAACAATTTAAAAATTTCAAAACAAGGATAATATAAAAATTATTAATTGATTATTATTCTAATTAAATTGATTGAAAGTTATTAATGGTTATGACCCAAAAATAAAAAAGGAATTTTTTTCCTTTTTTATTCTTTACTGGCGACTATTAATCCGATTATTTAATAAAATAATAAATTCATCAAAACCAACAGTTACCTGGTCTTCTTGACCGTATAATCGATAAGTAATTGTATTATCATTCATTTCATTATCTCCTAAAACTAGTTGATACGGAATTTTAGAAACTTGGGCATCGCGAATTTTGTAGCTTAAACGTTCATCCCGGAAATCAATGAAAGTTCTTAATTTTAAGGTTTTTAGTTTTTGATAAATTTCTTGGGCATAAGGAAAATGAGTTTCATTAACCGGAATAATGGCAATTTGACGGGGTGCTAACCATAATGGTAAAACTCCCTTCGTTTGCTCTAATAAAATTGCAATAAACCGTTCATAAGTCCCAATCAAGCCGCGGTGGATAATTGTTGGTGTTGCTTTTTCACCATTTTGGTCAATATATGATAAATTAAATTTTTGGGGTAATAAAAAGTCAAATTGTAAAGTTGACACCGTAATTTCATGGTTTAAAGCAGTTTTAATTTGGATATCTAATTTTGGTCCATAAAAAGCCGCTTCTCCAGGCATCGGAACATATTTAATTTTTAATTCATCTAGAGCCTCTTGAAGCATTCTTTCCGCATGATCCCACATTTCATCATCATCATAGTATTTTTCTTTGTCATTAACATCACGTAAGGATAATGAATAATAATCTACTTCAATATTAAAAGCTGTTAAAGTTTCATTAATTAGTTTAAAACAACGTTTAAATTCTTCTTTAATTTGGTCATTGCGAACAAAAATGTGCGAATCAGTTAATTGCATCATTCGAACGCGTTCTAAACCTGTTAAACTTCCTGATGATTCATAACGATGCATAATCGCATGCTCGGCTAATCGCAACGGTAACTCTCGATAACTACGAGGTTTTGAATTATAAATAGCAATATGGTGTGGACATGACATTGGTCGTAAAACACTTACTTCGTGGTCTTGCACCATTGGTGGGAACATATTTTCTTTATAATGATCCCAGTGGCCAGAAATTTTATACATTTCACTTGTCCCAATTACCGGAGTATCAACTTCAATGAAATCATACTCTCATTCTTTTTCCCGAATAAAATCTTGAATTGCTCGTTTTAAACTCATCCCGTTTGGTAACCAAATTGGTAATCCTGGGCCAACTAGTTTATCAAAAGTAAAAATTTCTAAGTCTTTACCAATTTTGCGATGATCACGTTCCTTGCGCTCAGCAAGCATAACTAAAAACTCACTAAATAATTCTTTTGACAAATGGGCAGATCCATAAATTCGCTGCAACATTTTATTTTTACTATCATCTTGTCAGTAGGCCCCCGCCAACGATAAAATTTTATATGCTTTGACATACTTCGTATTAACCGCTGCAAAAGTATTATAGACATATGTTTGATCATCTAACAAATAAGAACATTTTTGGGATTTATCTGGTGGTAAATTATTTATTAAATCTAATACATAAGAATTATCTTGATAAATCTTTTTTAAATCGTTAATTGGTGAACAAACGCGAGTGATTTTAATATTGTTTTGAATTAATTGTAAAGTTGTTTGTTCAATATTATCCAAATCGGTTTCTTTGACACTAATTTCCGCATCAAAATCAACATAAAAACCATCATCATTTAAACCAATCTTAGCAATTTTTATCGCGGGGTCTAAATTAACTAATGCTTTTGCTGTTAATAACCCAGCCGTATAGTTAATAATTTGTCATCCTTCCGGGTCTGATTCTAAAACTAATTTGATGTTGGCATCACTGGTAATTAAATAATCATATGAACGCATTTGGTCATTAACAATTGCCCCTAAAGTTCGTTTCCCTAAACTAATAGCTAAGCTAGTTGCTAGTTCTTTCACAGTTAGGGGGTTCGCAAATTCTTTTAAACTACCATGTGGTAACGTAATTTTAATCATTGTAATATTTTCCTTTCTAATAAAAAACGCTCATATTGAAATCTTGGTCAGATTAACAATAGGAGCAAATTATCGCGGTACCATCCCGTCTTAAATTAAAAATTAACTTTTAATTTATCTTTAACACTTAATATTGAAAAGTGCTTAAACGTAAACTACTGTGGTGGGTAGTAGAAGCGGGATTTAATTGCTAAGAGGTTTCATTATCCTTAACTTCCTGTAAATTAATGTTCCCCGAATCCGTGTCCCTTTCGTTTAATTATTTAATTGTAATTTCACGTAATTCTTCATTGCGTGCGAAGAGAATTTTGCTGCCTGGTTTTGCCCCTCATTTTTTGGCAACTTCCATAATGGCATTATCATCTGTTTTAAAGCTTTCATAATTAGCTACTTTATTCATAAAGATTGAGTGTCATACTCCAAAGGCAGTGTATAAGTGTTCAATTGGCGAAACTCCTAAGATTACAACATTTGGGCGGAATTTTGAGATTGTTTTTAATAATTCCCCGGTGTTTGAAACAACAACCGCATATTCATAATCACCATCTTTTGATTTTTCGGCTAATTTTCGAGCAATTTCCGCACGAATACCTTTTGTTGATGCACAAGCATTTTCTAATTGCTTTTCATAATATAATTTTGAATAAAATTCATGTTCAGCACGTTTGTTAATTGTTGCCATGGTGTTAACGGTAATAAATGGATAGTCCCCATTAGCTGATTCTCCTGATAACATTGTAGCATCAGCTCCTAATTCCGTTGCAAAATAAACATCAGTAACTTCGGCTCTGGTTGGATGGGGATTATCTGTCATTGTTTCTAACATTTGGGTTGCAACAATCACAATTTTCCCAGCGGCACGACACTTACGAATAATTACTTTTTCTCAATATGGCACATCATAATATGGGATTTCTAATCCTAAATCTCCCCGGGCAATCATAATTCCATCGGCAGCTTCAATAATCGCATCAATATTATTAATTCCAATTTGTGATTCAATTTTTGCAATAATTTGAATATGTTCAGCATTGCCTTCTTTTAATAATTGACGAATTTCTTGAATATTCGCTGCCGTGTTTACAAATGAGGCCGCAATATAATCAATCCCTTGTTCAATTCCATATTTTATATCATTAATATCTTTTTTGGCCAAGAATGGTAAGGTAAAGTCAACCCCCGGTAAATTAATCCGTTTGTTTGTTTTAACTAAATGATGATTAAAAGCGGTGGTTGTAATGACCCCTGGTTTTACATCATTAACATTTAATTGTAATTTTCCATCATCAACTAACACCATATCTCCGACTTTTAAATCTTGCGACATGTCATATGAGACAGTAATTTCGGTTCCGGTTCCTTGGCGAGTTTGGTAATCTTCGGGCATTGAATAAATGATTACTTTATCCCCCGCTTTAATTTCTTGCTTACCATCTTTCATTTGGCCAACTCTAATTTCTGGTCCTTTAGTATCTAGTAAAATTGAGATTGGTTTTCCAATTTTTTTCACGAACTTGTTTAGCCCACACAATACGAGCTCCTTGTTCTTTATGATCCCCATGTGAAAAGTTTAAGCGGATAGTTGTCATTCCACAATTAAACAATTCTTCAATTGCTTCAGCTGAATGCGTACTTGGTCCAATTGTTGTGATAATTTTAGTACGTTTCATTTTTTCTTTTAAATCAATTGTTGTCATTCTTTATTTTATCTCCTTCTTCAAAAATTTACTTACAAAATTATTGTATATTAAATTTCTTACTTTTTATACATATTATTATTATTTAATTCATCAAATTCTAACCAAATATCTTTGCGACTAGCCCGTGGAATACTTAACGCTTCCATAATAGGGCGCGCCACAATCTCATCACCAATATTACCAATTGCTAAACCTCCCTTGTTCGCAATTAACTGGTTCACCGCAAATTGCGCCATTCGAAAAGCACGATAGCGCTCCATTGCCGTTGGAACTCCTCCCCGTTGGGTGTGTCCCAACACTGTAGCTCTTGTAATATAACCACTTGTCGCTTCCACTTTTTTAGCTAACGCATGAACATCCGGGTAAATCATCTCACTTACAACAATAACAACACTTCGTTTATTAGCTAAAAATAACTGTTTAGCACGCTCGGCAATTTCTTCTTCGGTTAAAGCTGCTTCATTAATAGAAATAATATCAGCCCCTCCGGCAATTCCGGCATATAACGCAATATCTCCACAAGCATGGCCCATTACTTCCACAATTGAACAACGGTGGTGAGATTGCATTGTATCACGTAAGCGATCAATTGCTTCAACTACAATATTGATTGCTGTATCAAACCCAATTGTATAATCAGAAGAAGTAATATCATTATCAATTGTCCCTGGTAACCCAATACAGTTAATCCCCATATCCGTTAACTTTTGGGCTCCTTGATAACTACCATCCCCACCAATCACAACTAAGGCATCAATCTTACGTTTTTTTAAATTAGCAACTGCTTTTTCACGGACACTAACTTCTTTAAATTCTGATAAGCGCGCGCTTCCAATAATAGTTCCCCCTCAGCGCATGATGCTATCGGCAAAGTTATTATCCACACTCTCAATTCAATCATTTACTAGTCCTAAATAACCATCACGCACAATATATGTTTCTAACCCTTTTGCGTGAGCTGTTTTAATAACTCCCGCAATAGCAGCGTTCATTCCTTGTGAATCACCACCTGAGGTTAAAATCCCAATTCTCTTAATCATTTTTTACATCTCCTTTTATCTTTTTTATTTACACAATTATTATTTTATTCTTAAAAAAGACTTTGTAAAGAATTTCAAGAAAATATTTCAGAAAAACCAAATTAAAAAAACCATTTAAGAAATTAAATGGTTTGGTCGTTATTGTTCTGAATTTTCACTTGGTGGGGTTGGTTCATTAGGTTGGTCATTTTGTTTTGAACTTGCTGGTCCTGATTTAGTTACCAACAAATGTTGGTTTAATAATGCTAAGTTATTTAACACAAATTGACCAGATTGACTCGCTAACAAAAATTTACATTTCTTTTTACTACGTGAACCTTCGGTATAGTAGATAATAATTTGTTTTAAGCGGTTATTTTGTTCAACTTTGGTAATTTTACGAATCAAAATCCTTTCTCCTAAAAAAGCAATTTCTTTATCATCAATCCCAATGGCAATTGTTTGTAAAAAGAAGAAAATATAAATTCCCACAATAATTGTAATTGCAAACGCAATAACAATTAACACAATCATTGTTGCTTGATTTGTACTATCAATTGCAAACCCAAAGACATAGTTAATAACTAAAATGGGAATGTTTAAGGCTAAAACACCAGCCATAAAAATTAATACTTTTTTATTAATAAATTTTTGGGTAAAATCGCGTTTATTAAAACTAACTAAATACCCAACAATTGATAAGCTAACAGCGACAAACAAGAAGGTTGCCATTGCTAACGCAATTAGCAGTCCCTTTTGATCATCTAAATATGCGTTAAAATATAGCATAAGTTACTCACACCTTTCGTAATGTTATTTTTTATTTACTTGAGCCATAACTTCAGCGGCAAAGTTAACAGTTGATTTTTCAATCCCTTCCCCAACTTCGTAACGAATAACTTTGACAATAGTCCCCCCGTTATTTTTTACAAAATCACTAACTTTAAAATTAGGATCAACAACAAATTGTTGGTCTAATAATAACATTTCTGATAATTGTTTGTTTAAACGACCTTCAATCATTTTTTCCAAAATATTATCTGGTTTTCCGGCATTTTTAGGGTCATTTTTTGCTTCGTGGGTTAAGATTTCTTTTTCTTGGGCTAAGTATTCTTTTGATACTTCATCACGCGAAACAAATTTTGGATTCATTGCCACAACGTGCATTGCCACTTGCTTTCCGTGTTCTTCTTGCACTTTCCCATCAAATAATACTAAAGAAGCAATTCTTTTATTTGAATGTCAGTAGATACCAAATGATTGGTTATTGTTTTTTTCGACAATTGCAAAGCGACGAAGGGTAATTTTTTCCCCAATTGTCGCAATTGCATGGGTAATTACTTCTTGTAAAGTTGTCCCATCAATTTTAATTTGCATTGCATCTTCAATATTTTTAACATCTGAATTAACCAAGGCATCCCCAATTTTTTTCACTAAATCTAAGAATTTTTGGTTGTTAGCAACAAAATCAGTTTCGGAATTTAGTTCATAAATAACTGCTTTGTCCCCTTTTTGGACAATTCCAATTAACCCTTCCGCAGCAATCCGATCCGCTTTTTTAGCGGCTTTGGCAATTCCTTTTTCGCGAAGTCATTTGATTGCTTCGTCAATATTACCATTTGTTGCTTCTAACGCTTTTTTAGAATCCATAATCCCAGCGCCAGTTTTTTCGCGTAATTCTTTTACTAATTGTGCTGAAATATCCATTATTTCAACTCCTTTCTTAATTAAATGCTTGTATATTATGTTAAAGGTTAAAATATTTATCCTTTGTTAATTATTTTGTTGTGATTTTGCCATCCACAATGTTTAAGTGCGGAATTAAAGCACTGATCATGTTGGCTTTTTTTCCTTTTTTAACAGCAAAGGGTTTACCAATTGTTTCTAATTCAGCAACTGTTAATTTTGCTAAACTTTTTTCTAAATCATTGTCAACAACAGTGATAGTACTTAATTGGTTATCTTCTGCTTTTGTTGGTGCTTGTGGTTCGACAGTTGGTTTAACTTCTAACTTTACAGTTGGCTCGTTGTTAACTTTCGCTGCTGGTTGTTCTGAGTTATTACCAGCCGGATGGTTGTTACGGGGTTCACTTACATTGCGATCTTCTGATCTTTGATAATTACCACGGCGATCATTGTTATTACGATTATCATTATTAAACTCACGTTTAAATTCCGAAGGTTTAAATTGGGGTTCTGGCATTTTAAGACCCATCGCATCACCATATAAGTCAGCAACATAATGGGTTAAAATGGCAATACTACGAACAGTATCATCATTTCCCGGAATAACATAGTCAATTCCATCAGGATCAACATTGGTATCACAAATTGCAATGACCGGAATTCTTAATTTCCGTGCTTCGCGAACAGCAATGTGTTCTTCTTTAGGATCAACTACAAATAATGCTTGGGGTAATTCTTTCATTCCTTTAATTCCCCCTAAGAATTTTTCTAACTTATCTTTTTCCTTTTTAATTAATATTTGTTCTTTTTTTGGTAATCACTTTAACTCACCACTTTTTTCTTGGCGTTCAATGTTTCACAATCTTTTTACCCGTAAGTGAATAGTTTTTAGATTGGTTAAAGTTCCTCCTAGTCAACGTTGGTTAACATAAAAGTTTTCACTTCTTTCTGCCGCATCTTTAACAATTCATTTTGCTTGTTTTTTAGTTCCGACAAATAGGATTTTCCCTTTTTTGCTAGCAATGACAGCCATTAATTTTTTAACATCTTCTAATCGTCAAATTGTTTGTTGCAAGTCAATAATATGAATTTTATTTTTTTCACCATAAATATATGGTTTCATTTTTGGATTTCAACGTTTTGTTTGATGTCCAAATTGTGCTCCTGCTTCTCATAGCATTTCTCTTGTCAATTCTTTTACCATAATATATTTAATTCTCCTTTTCGTTAAAACTTCCATTTACTTCGAACATTTACCACTTATTAATTCAACTATAAGCACTCGGTAAATGAATTCATAAATGTGTATTGTATACCCGATATATGAATACAAGCAAATTCATTATAACATAAAAAGCAAATTATCCTAGTAAAAATAAAAAATGCTAAAAAGTTAGCATTTTTTTAAAGGCTGTTTTTTAAATTAATATTATTATTCGGTCCGACTTATTATTTAAATCTTTCTTAAAATAGTTTGTTTTTTTGAAATAATTATATTAATTTAATTTTATAGATTTAACGCCTCTTTTCACCCATTCACAAATATTTTAATATCTTTATTCGGAATAAGCAAGATATTTTGCACACTAATTTCCCCAAATAAATTATTATCAATATCAGTTGCAAGATAATTAAGTTGCTCTTCATTTTCTTTTTGCTTGTTTAAAATTGCCATTGTGCTGGTATATAAGAAATAAATAAAGCCAATTCCATAACCAAGACTAATTGCTTCGCTTAATAAGTGAGCAAACCTAATTTCATTAAACATTAACGTTGAGGTGTTAATTCGGCCAAGTTTTTTAAACAGCGTTGTGATTAATAATAAATAACCAAATTTAAAAATATTACTTTTTTCATCACTACGAGCAATTCAACCACATAACTGTAAAATTAGGGCAAAAATCACCATTACTGCTAAAGTTGATAAAATGAAAGTTCAGTTAATCCGAGTAGAATTAAAACGCGAAAGATTATTAATTATTTCCGGAACCACAATAATAAAGGGTAACCCATAAATTATGTATAATAAGGAATGCACTAGCTTCCGATTATTAGCTAAAATCGCAAAGGTAATTAGTAATTGAATATAAGAATAAAAAGTTAGGAGTGAAAAATAATACTGCTTATCAAGCACCAAATTAATTAAAATTCTTCAAATAACATTGCCAAAGATAAACATCCCAAACCCAAAAATTATCGCAATTATTTTACTGATAGCATAAACTAACTGCTGACGTTTATACTGGCAATTATAATAAATAAAAATTCATGATGATAATAAAGTAACAAGAAAAATTCCGGCCAACACAAACATTCATAAAAATAAACTAAAAGTTCCGGTTTCCAGACGGTTGTGATCAATTCACTGACCTAAGTTTGGACAATTGAAGATATTCCTGATTAAAATATCTCCTAAGAAAATTTTTCCCATTTCCTCACCTACTTTACTGTTAACAATTATTCATTCTTGATATTATTGTATCGTTTTCTTAAAAATTTACAACTTTTTCTCACCAAAGTCAGGAAAAAAAGCAAAATTTTTAAATATTTTTAGAAAATATTTATAAAAATAGTTAACAAATACTAACTATTTTTCAGATAAAATTGCCATCCCCACACTGTATTCTTCTTCATGACTTAAAGAAATGTTTAAAAACTCATTTTTAGCTAAGTTTAGTCCTGTGGCCTTTAGTTTATTGTCATCCCCTCTCGCAATACAAACGGTATTAAGTGGAAAATTATATTCTAAGGCCTTAATTAAGGCTTCTTTAACCACTCATCTTCCCGCTAAGTATTCTCGTTTACGGGTTTTACTATCAACACTACTATAATACTTAAATTCTTTTTCCGCTAGAATTTTACTGGCAAACTGGTCATTAATTTTAATGCGCTTATTTTTAATAATATCTATTCCCACATTTTTAATCATCTTTTTTCCTACTTTCTGATATTTTTTAACATTATAACATTTAAAAACGATATAATAAAAAAAAAGAAATATGGAGAAAGTTATGACAAGTTGTAGTTTTAAAAGAGTTGATGATAAAGTAATTGCTAACATTCAAGCCGCTTACCAAGCATATCAAATCGCTAATAAAGATCCCAATAAAGTGGCAGTATATTTCGTTAATAACATTAAAATTAGTATTTATCACACGAAAACAGTTCTTTTTCAAGGAGAACATTGTGAGCAAGAAGCCAAAAAGTTTTTTCAAATTAATAATCCTAAGTTAACCCACACAAAAACTAGTCTTAATTATTATAAACCAGATGTGATTGGTAACGATGAAGTTGGCGTTGGGGATGTTTTTGGACCCTTAGTAGTAACTAGTTGCTTTATTGATAAGAATGTCATTCCGCAATTAAAAACATTGGGAATTAAAGATAGTAAAAAACTAAGTGATTATCAAATTATGAAAATTGGGGGTCAACTAAAAAAAATTGTCCCCTACCATAGTGAAATTATTGATAACCAAACTTATAATTATTGATATAATCAATATCAAAATGCCCATGTTATTAAAGCAATTGCCCATAATAATGCCATTAAACAGTTAATTAAAAAATATCATTGTCAATACCGTCAAATTATCATTGACCAGTTTGTCAATGAAAAAAAATATTATGAATATTTAGCAGCCCAGTCGGAAGTTATTAAGCACAATGTTGTTTTTGTTACTAAGGGCGAAGACAAATCACTAGCTGTTGCTTGTAGTGCCATTATTAGCCGTTATCTGTTCTTAGAAGCAATTATGAAGTTGGAGTATCAATTTCAAATTGCCTTACCATTAGGGGCAAGTGAGCAAGTTAAACTCCTCGCAAATACTTATAAAAAACAATTTAAACCAGCCGAATATCGCCAGTTTATGAAAATTCACTTTAATTTAGCAAAAAAATAAAAACCACAAGTTATTTGACAACTTGTGGTTTTTTAATAATTACTTCTAAGGGGCTAATTGCACGGAACTTAACATTTGCTTTGGTAAACATTAATTTTGCCGCTTGGTTATCTTCAGTTTGATCATACTTATCATTATCATAAATGACTTCCGTAATACCAGCCTGGATAATAATTTTGGTACATCCCGAACAAGGAAATAAGGTGGTATAAATTTTACAACCACTTAAATCGACCTTGGCACTTAAAATGGCATTTAATTCCGCATGAGCCACATAAGGATACTTGGTTTGTAAATATTCACCTTCACGATCCCACGAAAATTCATCATCATTTAAACCGCGGGGTAAACCATTATAACCGGTTGCAATAATTTGTTTAATCTCATTAACTACACAACTGCCAACTTGGGTCATCGGATCTTTACTACGCATTGCGCACACATGCGCAACACTTAAAAAGAATTCATCCCAAGTTAAATAATCTGTTCGTTTGTGCATAATTATTTTCGATTCCCAAACAGATTAAGCAAATTAGAAAAGAAATTACCGGTTGTCCGTAATCCTGGTGGTCATTCATTACGTGGATAGTGGTAATAATTTAGGAGCATATCCTGAATGGTTCCTTTTGAAGTTAACCCCGCATTTCAATAAACAATTAACGCATTAACCACGGGAGCATTTAACGGTGGTGAATAACGGTGAATTGATAATAACACAATCCCAATAATTAGAACGGCGGTTAATATGAAAATTGGGTATAAAATTGACAGGTTAATCTTTTTAATTTTAAATTCAAATAAGAAACCTAACGCACTACCAATAAAGAATCCACTAAAAACAACTAAATATAATGGAAAATTGCTAGTAATTAACGGTAAAATAATTAACCAGATTGGAACAATAATTGTTCGTTGGTTAGAAACTAAGGAAGCTAAATCTTCTTTTCCAAAATTATAACTAAATAGTGCGCCCCACAAAATTGCTAACACCACAAATGAACCCGAAAAAATGGTATTGGGCATTGTTGCGGATAAGAATAATCCAGCTAACGGAACGCCAATAATAATAATCAGTGCTAATTTTCACCTTCCTAAGACCGCTTCGTTATAACGAGAAATATTAAATAAAATAAAGATATTTAAGATTAATAAAAAGATATTACTATCAAACAAGGGATAAGTTCATAACCTTCACCACTGTTGGGACCATACGAGTAAATCACGAGTAATTCCCCCATACACAAGGGTTACCGAGTCTGCATCAAGCCCTTTGGTTTGGAATAGTTGATTACCAAAGAAAATTTGAATAATTGGAATTGCTAATAATAACATGGCAAAAATTCAAGTGACCATTAAGTTATTCATACTTAATTTATCACTTAACTGTTTTAAATTTTTTGTTAACTTACTATTGGGGTCTTTAATATCCTCTAAAATTTGCTCGGCGGACATATTTTTTAAGTTTTCTTCTTTCCCACTATCATTTTGTTGTAAACTAGGGAAGAATTCCGCCACTTTATTTTGATAATTATTATTATCAACAAATAACGTAACATCGCCATTATCATTGCGAATTTGCTGAGAATTATTGACAATTAAAACAATTGATAACACATTCAATTTGGCACGCTGAAACTTTTTGGTTAAATATTCACGCAATGAAAGGATAACTTCATCATCAATTTTATACCGCACGGGATCACTGTTAAAATTATCAACAATTTTAATGATCTGAAACTGCTTATTATCAACTTTATATAAATAAACATTATTATTACTACGCGGTTTAACCTTATAAACATTGTACTTTTCAACTTTTATAAAGTAGTCAACTAATGATAATTTTTCTTTATCAAAACTATTCATATGATGTTCCTTTCTATGCTAACTCAGCTAGTTTATCACGAAACTCCACGGGGAGTTGGGAAGTAAATGTTAGCTGTTCACCCGTATGGGGCTGAGTTAAGACTAATTGGTAAGCGTGCAAATATTGTCCAAACGGAATGTTTTTATCTTCAGTATAACCATATAACGGATCACCGAGAACTGGATGGTTAATATATTTTAAGTGCACCCGAATTTGATGGGTTCGGCCAGTTTCCAAATTACATTTTATATAAGTATAATCTTTAAATCTTTGAATTACAACAATATTTGTAATTGCATTTTTAGAATTTTTACTAGTGACACTCATTTTCTTGCGATCATTGGGATCGCGGCCAATTGGAGCAGTTATTTTCGCTTTCTCCACCGCAATTATACCATGCACAATTGCTAAGTACTGGCGATGCATTGTTTTTTGCTGAATTTGTTCTTGTAAGTGTTGGTGGGCAAAGTCATTTTTTGCGACAACCAATAGTCCAGTCGTTTGGCGATCAATCCGGTGGATAATTCCGGGGCGTTCAGAACCCCCAATTGTTGACCATTTGCGATCTAATGCCAAAAGGCCATTTACCAAAGTGTCTTCATAATGTCCCGGAGCAGGATGGACAACTAAATTATTGGGTTTATCAATAACCATTAAATCCTCATCTTCATAAAGAATTGACAGTTCCATTGTTTGGGGTTTAATTACAGGCGGTTGGTCTTCTCCTAACGGCACTAAAATTTGAATGTGATCAGCAATTTTTAACTGATAATTATTTGTAACAATGGTGTTATTAACTAAAATTTGGTGGTTATTAATTAATGTTTGAATTTTGGTACGAGATATTGGCTCTGAACTGTTACTAAAATATTGTTGTAAATACTTATCAATCCGCATTTCTTGGTCACTAATAATTTCTTTGTTATTCATTTTCTTCCTCTTCTTCTTGGTGATGACGAATATAATAGTAGCGAATAATTTCAACAATAATGGCAATTACTAACACGACAACCCCTAATGTTACACACATATCCGCAAAATTGAAAATACTATAGGGGGGGAATAATTCCCACGTGAGAAAATCAACCACACCCCCATCATTTCACATTCGGTCAATTAAATTACCAAAGCCTCCCGTGGTGATCATAATTAACCCCACCGTGGCAATTTTGTTATTTAAATATAAAAATAAACTAAAAGAAATTAAAGTGATAAAAACAGCGCCGTTAATGGCCCCTGCCAAATTATCACTGTTCACCCCAAAGGCAATTCCCCGGTTAATAACAAATTTAAAATTAATAAAACCATCAATAAACTTGACCGCGGGGGCGAATTCGTCATGGGAAAGATATTTAAAAGCAAGTTGTTTCGTAACAATATCAATGATTAATAAACCAACAAAAATTGGCAAGCAGACAACTAGTTTATACTTTCACCGATAATCTCGTGTTTTAAAATGTTCTTTAAGATCAATCCCAAACTGCTTAATTCTTTCTCACATTAATGTTTTCTCCTTATTTGATAAAAATATTATCTCATATTTTACTTATATAATACATCAAAACATCTTTGACAAATTTCATTATTTTCCGATAATTTATCAACAATCATCCAACAACGGGCACATTTATGGCCAACTTTTTCTTGAACTTTCAAATAACTAGTTGGGTATGGTGTTAACCCTTCCTTATTATTAGTAAAGATAATTTCACTGACAATAAAGATTTGGTGTAAATCTTCAATGTCCTGTAATTCTTGGCAATCTGATTGTAAGTGAATTGTTAATTGACAAGCTAATGATTTTTTAATTGCTTTAGCTTCCCGTTGGACTTCTAACTCCTTATTAACATCATCCCGTAGTTTTAAGACTTTATCTCATTTTGCAATTAAATTATCATTAACAACAACGGGAATGTCATGCTCAGCTTCTAAATGAACTGATGGTGCTTTGTGATCATAGTTGATAAAACGATGGGCTTCTTCAACCGTATGGGGAAGCAATGGTTTTAAAACATCAATTAAAGTTCGGTAAATATGGTATAAAGTTGTTTGAACTGCACAACGACGGGGTGCTTTTGCTTTTTCAATATATAAAATATCTTTAATAAAATCTAAATAAAATTTTGATAAAGTGTTAATAACAAAGTTATTAATTAAAATATAAACATTATTAAAATTATAATCTTCATAAGCATTATCAACTTTTTTCTTAAATTGTTGTGTTAAATGCAAGGTATATAAATCAACTTCGGCTAACTGTTCAGTATAATCTTTGTCAACATTAAAATCATTTAGATTAGCTAAAATAAAGCGTAAGGTATTACGAATTTTTCTGTATGACTCGGCACATTGTTTAATAATTTCAGGCCCAATTTTAACATCATCTGTGTAGTCAACCGAAGCAACCCACATTCGTAAAATATCACTTCCATATTCCTCAACAATATCTAGCAGAGAAACTGTATTTCCGAGCGATTTCGACATTTTACGGCCTTTTTCATCATTTACAAACCCGTGCGATAGCACTGTTTTATAAGGAGCATGGTTATTATCAATTACGCCGGTAACTAACGAAGAGTTAAATCAACCGCGGAACTGGTCATTTCCTTCTAAATACACATCAACGGGATAATTAAGGTGGCGGCTTTTAATGACTGCTAAGTTGCTAACCCCACTATCAAATCAGACATCCATAATATCTTGTTCTTTTCGTCATCCTTTATGTTGATAAGCAGCTGGTAATAAATCATCTGCTGATCAGGTAAACCAAATATTAGTTGTTTGTTCTTGTTTAAATAATTTTAAAACATGGTCAATTAGTTCTAAACTAAATTGCGGATTATTATTTTCATCATAAAAAGCAATAATTGGGACTCCCCATAATCGTTGACGTGAAATACACCAATCATCACGATTAGCAATCATATCCAACATTCGTTTTTGAGCCCATTCGGGATTTCAATTAACTTTTTTAATTTCCTTCAATAATTGTGGTTTTAGCTTTTCAATTGAAACAAACCACTGGGCAGTGGCACGATATATGATTGGTTTTTTTGTTCGTCAGTCAATTCCTTGCCGGTGTTTAATAAATTTTAACTTTAATAAATGCCCAGTTTGTTCCAATTTTTGTCCAATAATTTTATTAGCATCCTCATAAAAGATACCAACTAAACTAGGGTCATTAATTTCCTTCGTATATTTCCCCTGATCATCTAAGGGAGCATAAATTTCAACTCCGTTAGCTTTCACAATTAAATAATCATCTTCTCCAAATCCAGAAGCAATATGAACAATTCCGGTTCCACTGTCAGTTGTTACATGGTGACCAGCGACAACTTTTGAAATAAGGTCGGGATTCCAAGCATGTTCAGTTTCAATGCCAACTAAATCTTTACCACTAATTTCTTTTACCACATGGTAGTCTGCTCACCCAATTGTGGTGCTTACCGTTGTTAGTAAATCACTAGCAACGACATATTCTTGTCCATCGACCTTAACCACACTGTAAGAAATTTTTTCACCAACTGCCAATAACTGGTTCATTGGTATTGTTCAAGGGGTTGTTGTTCAAATAATAATTTTACTATCTATAGCTAAGTGTTTATTCCCTTTAATAACTTTAAAAGTAACATAAATTGAGGGAGTCGTCACATCTTCATATTCAATTTCAGCTTCCGCTAGTGCTGATTCGGATGTTGGTGATCAATAAACTGGTTTTAAATAACGATAAACTAAATTTTTTGCTACCATTGTTTTAAATAACTCTAACTGGCTAATTTCATAGTCCAAGTCCAAGGTAACATATTTATCATTAAAATCTGTTAGTAATCCTAAACGACTAAACTGGTTGATTTGATTATTAATTTGGTTAAGAGCATACTGCTGACAAATTTCTCGGAATTCACCCGGAGGAGTTGCTTTCCGGTCCACTCCGCTATTAATAACGGCACTTTCAATTGGTAACCCGTGGGTATCTCATCCACAAATTCATGGGGCATAATATCCCTTGTTGGTATAATAACGCACAATAAAATCTTTTAAAATCTTGTTTAAACTATGACCAACATGGAGATTTCCATTAGCATAAGGGGGGCCGTCATGTAAAATAAACTGATGGTGTTTTTTATTTTTGGTTAAAATTTGGTTAACGAGGTTAGTTGTTAATCATTCCTGCTGGATTATTGGCTCTTTGGTGTTTAAATTTGCTTTCATTTCAAATAACGTTGTTGGCATTAATAAAGTGTCTTTGTAATTCATTGTGAAGTCCTTTCTGAATAAAAAAAGTAAGTGGTGTAAGAGTGTTCAAAACACGGTACCATCTTACTTCATAAACAAATATAATTGTTTATCTCAATTAAACCTTTTGCAATTGTTCATAAAAGTAATAATTAAATCATAATTATAGTTAGCTTCCATCATCCTAACCTTGCTGAAATAAGTACCTGATTTAACCGTGGCTTTTACTTTATAAATTAAATATACACTAATTATTTAATTTTGTTAATAATTTCTTTCTTAATCATTTCACTAATTCGCTCCCCATCATTGACCGAAAAGGCATAAATGCGCTTGTTACGTTCTAAAAAATCATCAATTGCTTTTAAAACATTCTGGAGATTATGACGGTTCGCATCAATTTCATCTAACAATCAGGCAATTTCTTCTTTAAAAGCATAAGAAAAATCAACCGCTTTCATAATAATCCGCCCCGCGTTATGACTAGCTACTTCAAATGCTTCGCGTGATTTTTCAACATTATAGCGCGAAACATGTTCTAAATGCTGGAGTTCTTGGATTTGGTGGATTAATTTCTGATTATCTTTTGTTAACTTAGCAATAATTTCACTTTGTTCTTGAATTATTTGTTTTAAATCTTGACTCATAACCTGCTCCAATCTATTTAAATTTAGCAATTGTTAGACGATAGTTATCATTTTTATTTTTGATAATTACCACAATCGGAAAACGACCATACTTTTTTATTGATATTATATTATCATAAGATACTAAAAATGTCTTGGTGTTGACCGCGGAAAAATTAACAAAAACATTATTTTTTTGGATCATGGTTTGGACATTATCCCGCGAAAAATGACAAATAGCACTAACAACCGCATCAAGGCGAGGCGTAAACTTTTAACATTTTTACTAAATTCATCAAATTGATAATTAATAGTAATTTGGTCGGTAGTTGGTTGAAAAGTAACGACCTGGTTATTAATTACTAAGGGCTGTATTGTTAAAACATTGGTCACTTTTGTTAAACAACTAAGCGCAATCATTTCGTAAGTCACATATAAATCACCAAAAACACTGAGTTCTAAGCGCAGTTCATTTAAGAGATAGCCAAGAACTTCATTGTGTTGTAAAAGTGCACTGGGATTTTGTTTAGAAACCAGCACCACAAGATTAGAAGTTGGGGTGTTAATTGTTATTGTTAAACAAAAACTATTCACCTTTCCCGGATGCTGATAATAATTAGTAACACGTTCTTTTTAAAAAACGGCTTTCAGAATTTCAATTTGGCGTAAATCAAGAAAATCGGTCTAAACAACCAAGTTTTGTTTTGCCTGTTCACACCAACCTTTTAGTTTATTAATAAATTGATATTCTATTTGAAAATGCGTTAGTAAAAATTCTTTATTAACCATCTTAACCTTGCAAGATAAATTCGTAAGTTTTATTTGCTAACTTACTAACTTTTCCATTCAAAGCATACATTATCCCACTTAAAAAATCTAGTAACCGGATTCGTTCTTCTTTCGAGAGATTTGTTAATTGCACTTGTAAATGACGAGTTTTAATTAACTGATCCGCTAATTGGGCACCATCATGAAAACTGGTTGGAATAATGCTGTTATCTTCAGCATTATCAAAGTTTGCTATGGGATTATTAGGAGTTGTGTTGTCATCTTCTTCAAATTCAACGCGGTTAAGGTTACTAGTTTCGATATTATCATTGGTTTTTTCATAGTCAAGATCATTATTATCACGATTAGGATTTTCCGAAAAATCAATGCGGTTGGCCGACTGGTCCACCACTGTTGAACGTTTCTTTTTAAAAATTCCCATAATTATCAACTTCTTCTCACAAATGGTGGTAAGTCATCGTCATCATCCTCTTGACTATTTTCATAAACTTTTCCTGAAACATGTTCTCTTCACGCGTTAATGCGACGATTAGCATTCTCATGACCATTACTTTCTGGATTGAAATAACTTGGTCGTTTGCGAACAACTTCGGGATCACCAGCTGGTTCTTCCTCGTCACTAACTGGTTCCTCATCATCTTGGTGGTACTCTTCTTCACTAGCACGGTAATTAGTTTCTCCCGCGCCAAAATTATGGTAGTCATCATCAAAACCAGTTGCAATAACTGTCACAATCATTTCATCTTCTAAGTGTTCATTCACAGCGGTTCCAAAAATAATATTAACTTCCCCTCCAATTGCTTGTTTAACAATATCAACCGCATCATTCGCATCGTTTAGGGTTAAAGTGTTCCCCCCCGTTACGTTAATAATTGCATCTTTAGCACCCCGAATTGAGGCTTCTAATAATGGTGAAATAATTGCTTTATTGGCCGCTTCAATCGCCTTGTCTTTCCCCGAACCAATTCCAATTCCAAATAAGGCGTTTCCCTTGTTTTTCATCACAGTTTTAATATCGGCAAAATCTAAGTTAATTAACGAAGGAACAGCAATTAAATCGGTGATTGTTTGAACTCCCTGGCGCAGAATATTATCGGCTTCTTTAAAGGAATCTTTTAATGGTACGCCCCCAATTACTTCTAACAAGCGATCATTCGAAATAATAATTAATGAGTCAACATGCTGGCGAAGTTCTTCGGTTCCCTGAATGGCATAACTATTTCGTGCACGTCCTTCAAAAGTAAACGGCGTTGTAATAATTCCAACTGTTAAAGCACCCATTTCGCGGGCAATTTTCGCAATAATTGGGGCAGCTCCGGTTCCAGTTCCCCCACCCATTCCAGCGGCCACAAAAACCATGTCTGCTCCTTTTAAGACTTCTTTAATTTCATCCGTTGATTCAATTGCGGCTTGGCGACCAATATCAGGATTAGCACCCGCTCCCAAACCTTTTGAAGTTTCCTTACCTAGGACAATCTTTTGTCTTGATTTAGAAAC
The DNA here is from genome assembly GCF_000565195.1 of Spiroplasma mirum ATCC 29335. Classification (NCBI taxonomy): domain Bacteria; kingdom Bacillati; phylum Mycoplasmatota; class Mollicutes; order Entomoplasmatales; family Spiroplasmataceae; genus Spiroplasma; species Spiroplasma mirum. The sequence continues at coordinate 682,272 of NZ_CP006720.1, forward strand.
ACTAATAATTTGAGCATCCGTGTTGGCCACAATAAATTCTACTCCCTGCACTCCTGCTTCAATCATCCGGTTAACTGCGTTATTACCAGCACCTCCGACACCAATTACTTTAATTGATGCTACTTGCTCATAATTATCAAAATTTTCGATTGTCATAATTTTACCTCCATAATATATGTTTTATTTTTTCTTTTGAATATATTGTACTATGTTCTTTCTAAATTTGCACGCTGTTTTAATTTAATTGCTTTGGTTAATAATTGGTTGGTTTTGATAACCTTTGTAGGTTGGGTGGGGATATTCCGGTTGTCGTGCAACTGCGGTGATTGGTTGAGGTTGGTGGTGGGGAAAACTAACGTATTGTTCATCCACGGATTGAATATTAACACCACTAACTTTGTTTGCTAAATGTTGATAATAGATGTTTCCTAATAAACTAGTACATCAAATTTCCTTTGCCCCAACAACTTCTGGTAAGTACACAGAAATCCGTTGCCCTGGATTCATTTTTAATAACATTTCTTTGAATCCACTAATTTTTAAAATTGTCCCGACCACAACGATTGGATAGTCATATTTTTCTAAGGTTGTGGTTAACTTGTGGTTTAAATGTTCTAATTCCCCCGCAATTGTCTGGTTAGCGATTGCTCGTAAATCCGCGTGAGTTAGTTTTATTTGTTGTTTTGTTTGCGGATTATATTTACTATAGATAATTAAATTATCGCGTAAATCATTATTTAAATTTATTATTTTATATAAATATTTTAAGGCTTGTTTATTGTCACAATTCATTATTGTTCTTAGTTTGTTAAGAATTTTCTTAACACCCCCCGGAATTACTACTTGTTCACATAAGGTTTCACGAACAAAGACGTGGGATTTAATTGCATCATAGTCCCAGTCCACAATAATAATTCCGTTTTGTAAATCATATTGCGAAGCAACATTTCAAGCTAAACTAAATGACGATGGTAGGATACCCATAATTTTTACCTTAGCATACTTTAACATATTAAAGATGCTTTTAATAATACTTGTTTTAGTAAGATAAACAATTGATTTGATGCTAATTTTATGTGCCGCAAATCCAATTGGAGGTTGTGATAATGCTTTTTGTTCATTAAGAATATAGCGATATGGACGGATAAAGAAAGCAGTTTGGTCGTCTAACGCTGGAACTTCTTTGGCCATACTAATTAAAGCATCAATGTCATTTTTGGTAATTAAACGATCTTGAGTTAAATTTAACATTTTAGTTGATGTTTTAATTTGTAAATGATCATTTGGAACACTAACCGCAATGCGTTGCAAACTAATTCCTAACTGTTTATTGGCATCTTTAATGATATATGCTAGTTCTTTCGCAACATTTTTTTCATCAATAATAGTTCCAGCGTTGCAAAAACGATATTCCATGTTCTTTTTGTATAAAACTTTAATTTGTGATTCATGGTAAATTCCAACCATAAAATTTAATTCATAGTTTTTAACTTCTAACACCCCGTAGATTTCTTTAAGTTTAAATTCCATATCTTTCACCTCCTTTGTGCAAAATATCTTTAAATTTTAAAAATATTAAGTCACCCGTTTTAATATTCTTAACTTGGCACTCTTACTTCTCCGATTTTCACCCGTTTCTTGTTCGGAAGGAGTAATTGCTTTTTTCGTTATAATTTGATAATCACTTTTGTAGTTACTCATTATTGGTAACTTTTGATTAACAGTCTGGTTCGGATCAGTTATTAAAGTCGTAAATAATTGTTTAACAATCCGGTCTTCAATTGAATGAAAGGTAATTACCACTAAGCGACCATTTGGTTTTAACAACTTCACCGCTTGGGATAAGGATGTTTTTAACACAAATAACTCCTGGTTTACTTCAATGCGAATTGCTTGAAAGACTTGTTTCGCTGGATGTTTTGGTTTTTTTAAAACTTTTTGGGGAAGCACCTTTCTAATAATATCCACTAGTTCAAAAGTAGTGGTAATTGTTTTAGTAGCGCGTGCCAGCACAATTGCTTTGGCAATTGGATGCGCAAATTTTTCTTCACCATATTCTCAAAAAATCCGTGCTAATTCTGCTTCTGAATAAGTATTAACAACTGTTTTTGCTGTTAATGGTTGGTTTTGGTTCATTCGCATATCAAGTTCACTATCATAGCGGTAACTAAACCCCCGATGGTGATCATCAAACTGGGGTGAAGACACTCCCAAGTCATATAAAATACCATCAACTTTTGTTACCCCCCGCGTTAATAATTCGACGGTAATGTTGGCAAAGTTAGCATTAATAATCTCATAATTTGATTTGTTTAGCCCTTGTAATCTAGTTTGAGATTCTTTAATTGCTTGACTGTCTTGTTCAAAAGCATACAGTTTTCCTGTTGTTAGTTGGTTAAGAATCGCAATACTATGTCCAGCACGCCCTAATGTGCAGTCAACATAGATTCCCGTTGGTTTAATGTCTAAACCAGCAATTGATTCTGCTAATAATACTGAATAATGTTTAAAGGCCATTGCGTTAAATTTTTTCTTCAAAATTTTTCGCGGCATCTTCCATTGCTGGAGCACCATCAATATATTGGTTTCAAACAGCAGGATCTCATAATTCTAAGTGATCATTATTACCAATAATAACGACATCTTTTACGATCTGTACTTTTTCTTGTAAAATACTAGAAAGTTTAATGCGCCCGGCATTATCGAAAGTAGTTTCATCAGACATTGACATTACTTTCCGCGCTAGTGCCCTTCCTTCGGCAGTCGCTTGGCCAGTTGAACTAATTTTCGTAGTTCACTTGGTTCATTCTTCTTTGTTACGAACATCAATACAACCATCAAAACCAAGAGAAATAAAGACCTTATTATCTTTAAATTGCTCTCGTAATTTCGAAGGAATTGTTAATCTTCCTTTGTCATCTAGTGTATGATTGTAAGTTCCTAGAAGTGCCATTGTCTCCCACTTCACCCCACTTTCACACATATTATATTTCACTTTTTCCCAAAATGCAACAATTTTTATCGATTTTTTGCATTATTTTCTGGTTTTTAACTAGTTTAATATTAATTTCTTGGAAATTTTACCCCACTTTCTCCCACTAATAAAATAAAGGTACAAATTAGGAAAAATAGCAAAAAAAAAAAAAAACATTAATTACCAGAGACTAATGTTCTAATTAATTCGAAAGATAACTAATCAACTTTCACAATTTCTTTATTTTTATAATACCCACATTCACGGCAAACACGGTGAGGTTTAATTGTTGCGCCACAATTACTACATGTAGTTAAGGTTGCCAAGGCTAATTTAAAGTGTGTGCGACGTTTTCTTTTAGCTTGTTTCGATGTCTTACGAAATGGAACTGCCATTATTTTTCCTCCTTATTCTTCTGTTCATATTGCTGTTTTAACTCTTCTCAGCGTGGATGATCTACTTTATTAGCTTGATATTCATCAAATTCCTGGTCCGAAATAACCTGTCAAGATGAATCACCACTAATTATTGTATCATTATTAATTGAAAAATTAATAGGAATATTCATAATAATTTCGTCAATTGCATATTTTATTATATCAAAATTATTTTCATTTAAATAATTTATATTAGAATTTTCACTAAATTCAAAAGAATATTCATTATTTCAATCCAATACCAGTGGATATGGAATAATTCGTAATATTCTGGCATCCATGATCATTGTATTAGTTACAATTTTAATATTAACTTTAATAACTCTCGTTGACTGGTCATAATCAACTTTCCCTTGTAAATCAAGTTCAGTAATCGCTTTTAATGGCTCGTAACTAAAAGAAGTCTCATTAACTTTAAAACTATTATTAATGGTATAATGTGGGTTAGCGATTAGATCTTTTTCTGTTAAAACAATAATTATCACATCCTTATTTTTCATAAATCAACAGATATTATTATAAACTATAATATCCAATATTTAAATTTTTTTGTCATTGAACAGTTCGATCATATTCTTTTAATAATTGTTCATAATAATTTTTTTGGTTTTTTAATGTTCCAATTTTTGCATTGGCATTAGCATTTGCCATTCTAATTGGTTGATAATTCGCCATATCATCAATTATTAGTTGGGTCGAAGCTTGGTTAAAGGCAAAGAATAATTTACTACTAGCTTCTTTTTCTTGGTTAATAAAGCCAGTTAATTGACTTACTAATTTATTAACTGGCACTTTGAAAACCAGTTATTACCGCTGATGAACCACCAATAATAACCGCTGCTAATATACTTAATAATCGTTTCATTATGTAATATCCCTCTGTTAATACAAAATATTTTCTATTCTTTTTAAATAACATCTTTTAAGAAAAATATCATTTAAAATAGTGTAATTTTTTCTAAAACAGTCTTTATTTATTGTTTAATACTTAATATGTTACCTTTTAAAAACCTGTCGCCTTCCTTTTTTTACATCCATTGTACAACTAAATATAAAAAAATTAATTATTTTTTAAATTTTTTTACAATTTTTTTATTATTTAAATTTCTGACTTTCCATAGTATAATGGTGTTTTGATTAACTAACAACTAATGAAAAACTAGTTTGAACTTTATTAACAATAGTAAAGGAACAACTATGCAAACAATTCTCAAAATTAATAATCTAAGAAAAAACTATGGAAAAAAAGAAGTCTTAAAAGATATTAACTTAAATGTTTATCAAGGTGAAAATATTGCCATTTTAAGAGCAAATGGAAGTGGAAAAACCACTCTTGTTGAAATTATTTGTCAAACTATACTAAAACAACTAGTGGTGGAAAAATTCAATACCATTTTTCAAATAATAAAATCAAAGAAAATATTGGGATTCAATTCCAAAATGGTGATTGACCAGATGGGTTATCTGCTAAAGACAATCTTAATTTTTATTGGACTTTATATACCCCCCATGTTAGTGAAGAAGAAACAACAGATTTAATTAAAGCATTTGATCTAAGCGAATTTTTTACCTGTCCTTTAAATCCTTTATCCGGCGGACAACGTCAACGGTTTAATGCTTTATTAGCAGTGTTTCATAAGCCAGAATTAATAATTTTAGATAAAGTCTCAACAGGCTTAGATATTCAATTACGATACAATATTTTGAAATTTTTAAAAAATATGACCCAGGACCACAAAAAAAAAAAAAAACAATTATGTTAATTAGTCATAATCCCGATGAAGTCGAATTCTTATGTGACCGGTTAGTTATTTTACACGAAGGAAGAATATATTTTGATGCCAAAATTAAAAATGTGATTGATAAATACCAAGGTGTTGCGAAACGGATGGATTTATACTTTGAAGGAGGATTAAAATAATGGTTAATAAAATTAAAAAAACTAATGCTAAACAACTTGGGGAGTTTATTTTTAAACAACAACCATGAGGGTTATACTGAAAATTAATGTTGCTCTTCTTAAAAAGTTTTCGTCGTAACTTCCAAAATATTTTCTTTGTTTTTATTATGTCAGTTTTCTTTATGGTAATCTTTTATTTTGTACTACGAGATATTTATCAAAATGGTACCAACATGATTAAAGCTAATTATATCTTACTAGCACCAATGACAGCTGGAATTACTAGTTTGGCAACAACAATTACCGAATAAAAAAACTCGATCTTTTTAAAACGTTTAAATGTTATACTCCCATTAAAAAATGACATTTTATTAGTATCTTAATTATCTTTTATTTTATTATTTCAATCTTATCAACTTTTTGAACAATGTTATGAAAAATTATTGTTGATCCCCAACAAACAGTTAATTATTTGGCAACCATTAACTGAGGTTATTTTATCTTAGAAGTTATCCTTTTTATCTTTGTTTCAATTGGGATTGGAATTTTAATTGGGGGTGGGGGGTTAGCAAAATCAACGGGAACGGCCCAAGCGTTAACGTTAAGTATTTATTTCCCCTCAATGTTCTTATCAGAAATTATGAACCCCGCCTATGTTATTGCGGAGGCCCGAAATATTTTTAATGATATTGGTTATATTTTCCCCCATAAATATGCCGCGACAATTACAATTTACGGGTGAAATATTAATGCTAATCCTTACATTTATGATAATCCTGGTGATTTAACTAATAAGGTTAGTTTAATCCAAGCAATGGAATTTCCACGATTTTACATCCCAATTATAGTAGCTTGTTGGTAATCGGCCGGATTGTTTGTCCTAAGTGGGTTAACTTTTAAATGAGAAGTTAAAAATTAAAAAATAAAAAAACATACATATTATAATGATGTTTTTTTATTTTAAATTTCGGTGCGAGATCGGAATCAACTTTCACCTTGCGAATTTGTTGAATTGCTTTTTTCATCCCACTTCTTCAGCATACACAATAAACTCGTTAATGAAGATTACAAAGGTGTAAATAATGATTGGAATAACATAAGCCCAATAATATCAAGTTGGTTTTTAAATTATTTGGGGTGCTTTTGCGGCAATAAAAATATATTGGATAATTGGTGTCCAGAAAAACATTAATAACTGGGTAACGGTTGTCGCAAAAACCCCATTAAAATTCCCCCCGCAATAAAGATTAAAACATAATTATAGTATTGAAAATTTTGAAAGATTACATAGCCATAGGCAAATCCGTGGTGCGAAGCAACTGCTGCTAAAGGGGGTCCCAACAAGACTATAATAATCGCAGAAGTATCGGTTTTAATTGAAACAGTTGCCTGGTTCGAAAAGTTAATTTTGGGAAACCCGCATTAACTGGTACATTCCAACTGCTTCAATGGTATATAAAAACGCCGTGATTAAGGCTAAACTCATTCCTCCAACTGATTGTCAGGTTAACCCCTTATCAATTGCAAAGTTAATTCCCATTCCAATAATTAACACGGTTGAAATTATTAATGCTGTTTAAGTATATTTTTGTTTCGCGCGGAAAAAAATCACTGATTCAATCGCGACTAAAATAACATTTAAGTTTAGTAATAAACCAGGAACGGTCCCATCATTTCCATCCGACGCCATAATTATTAACATTACTGATAGTTGGAAGAAAACCATTGCCACTGGTTTTTCTAATAAACCATATAACACAATTAACCAGGTTTCTTTATGTTTTAACATTTTAAAATAACAAATAAAATTTGTGGGCTTGTAAAAAATAAACATTGTTAAAGCTCCCAAGATTTCTTGAATTGTAACAAAAAATGTTGAGTTTGAAATTGAACCCAAATCTCCATAAGGACCATTATTCGGAATTAAATATAACATCAGTGGTACAAATGAATAGCCAAAAGCGACGATTAAACCATATACAATCCCAATTTCTTTTCGATTCCGTTCAACTAATTTTCCTCATTCGGAAGAACTAATCCCTTCTGTCTGCTGAGCGGAATCTGTCTTTTTGTGAACCATCCTTACTCACACCTTCTTCCCATCTCGTCATGCTATTAACTAAATTATAGTTTTTACTAATTTAATCAATACCTTATTTTTAATAAAAAAGCCTTGATTACAAGAAAAAAGAACTATTTATCATAAATAATTCTGTTTAATTATTGTTAACGAATAGTAATTCCTAATTTAGTTAAATTATTTTTAATTTTATCATATTCATTATTCACATCCGCTTCAGTTAACTGTTGATCATTACTATTAAAAGTAAACCGAACGGTTAGGGAGCACATATCAGAAGCAATGTTTTCTCCTTGATACTGTCCAACAACTTCAACATTTGTTAAATGGTTAAGATCCACAATAATTTTTGGTTCTAAATCACCATAATTATCCGTCTTTTTAATTAGCATTGAAATATCGCGGGTTGAAGCAGAATATTTATTTAACTCGCGAAAGAATGTTGTGATCTTATGAGGATAGTTAAAAATCACTTCTAAATTAATTTCACAGAAATAAGTATCAATTTTATTTGCAAGCAAATTGGGATGAACTTTTCCAATTACTGCTAATAATTGGTTATCTAAATAAACTTCACTAGTTTGGTAAAGATGAAAAATTGGTAATGGTTGTGCTTTGCGATATGTTAACTTTGTTAATGGAATTTGTGCTTTAGTTAGGAACCCTTCCAATAATCCTTTCATATAATAGTAGGAATTAGCCAATTTATCCGCTGTTAAATTACTTTTAATAACATCTGCTTGCGCTACAAAACTAGCATGGTAATTTTCCTGGTTCTGATTAAAATAAATTTTTTCAATTGTAAATAATTTTACATTATCCAGATTACGAGCATTATTATATTGCACAGTAGTTAGTAAACTATTTAATAAACTTAACCGCATTGTTTGGTGATCTTGTGATAAGGGACTTAGTAAATGGTAAGGGTTTTGATAACCAAATAAATTAAAGTCTTGATTTTCCTGGTCATTCACTATTGAGTAAGTTTTTGCTTGGTAAAAACCATTCCCTAATAATCATTGTTCTAAATCCGCGATAACTTTTGCTTTGTTATGACTAGTTTTTTTCACATGAGGAACAACTGGCGGAGTTGCAATAATGTTATCATAACCATATAGCCGGACAACTTCTTCTACAATATCTGCGGGTTGGTGTAAATCAGTTCGCATCGCTGGTGTTTGGACAACAAAATAATTATGGTCTTGTTCATTAATAACAAAGTTTAAGGGTTCTAATAAGTCCTTGACATCTTTTAAGGCAAACTGGTACCCAATCAAACTATTTAAATAACTTAGGGAAACCATAATTTGGTCATTTTCTAAGTATTTTTCTTTAACAAAATTAATTACTGATACTTTCGCTAAATACTCGTGAAGTTCTAATAACTTAATAAACCTTCCCAATCCAATATTCACCGTTGCTGAAGACATTGGTTTAATGTAGCGTTGTAAATTTAAATTACTAATGCCTACTTTTCGTTGTTGACTGCGCATTTTTGTAAAGTTAATATTTACAGCCAAGATTGTAATTTCAGTAGTTGTGTTCGTTATTTCATAGGCCGGATTAGTTTTCACCCCAATTAGTTCTACAAATTGTTCATCATCAACAACAACTAAATCCCCCTTGGTAATCCCAAATTCTTTATTTTCATAATTATCGGTAATTTTTAATGTTCCCGTAATTTTTTGTCGATCATATCCTAATAAGGGTTGGCCAGTTTCAATGGTTGTAACTGCTAATAAATCATGAATTGGTTTGGTGATATCTGATTGGTATTGATTCATTTTTAATCAAATTCGTTTTTTGGTCGCTAAGGGATGGCGGTTTTCTTTTAACTGAATATTAGCACTAACTGCGACATTAACATCATTAGTATCAATGACAACTTTTAAATTATTTTCATATTCAGTTAATTCACCAGGATCTTCTAACTCTAAAGGTTCTAACTTACGATTGAAGTAATTAGCTAATTCACGAGCTAGTTCATAAGCACTTAACCCATCACTACGGTTTAAAGTTAAATCAACTTCAAAACTAGAATCATCTAACCCCAACATTTTGCCAATGGCACTGGTTCCTAAATTTTCATAATGAATATCAATATCTTCAGTTAAGGGCAGAATTTCATCTAATTCCGCGGTTGTTAAGGTTCCCTTTGGAATTCGTAGTTCTTCTAATGAACAAATTATTCCTTCCGAAGCAAAACCACAAATATTAGTCGCTGCAATGTCTGCCCCATTTGCTAAGTGTGCTCCTGGTTTGGCAACCACCACATACATTTCTTCGGCCACATTACTTGCGCCACACACAATCGGATCAACTAACTCACCCTTGGTATCTACTAAACAGAAGTTCAAGTGGGTGTCTGGAATCGGATTTACAACTTGGACTCTCCCCAAAACAATATTAGTATTCTGATCATAGTTATGGTAGTTATCAACTTCAAAACCAAGACTATTTAAAGCACTAATAATTTGTTCATCACTAATCTTATTTAAATCAATATAACATTCTAGTCATTTTCTTGTTATTATCATCGTAGTTGTCCTTTCTTAATTAAAACCTTTAAACTGGTCTAAAAATCGTAAGTCATTAGTATAAAAGCGGCGAATATCATCAACCCCATATTTTAACATTGCAATCCGTTCAATCCCAATTCCAAATGCAAATCCAGTTAAATCTTTTGATTGTCCACATGCTTCAAATACGAGCGGGTTAATCATCCCGGCTCCTAAAATTTCAATTCACCCGGTAAATTTACACAAGTTACATCCTACGCCCCCACAACAAATACAAGTCACATCAACTTCTACTGATGGTTCGGTGAAGGGAAAGTAACTTGGACGCATTCGAATTTGGGTTTTATCACCAAACATTCGTTGACAAAAGTATTGTAAGGTTCATTTTAAGTTTGCAAAACTAACATTCGGGGCCACTAAAAATCCGTCAATTTGCATAAACTGGTGGGAATGTGTGGCATCATCATCATCGCGGCGATAAGTATTTCCGGCGGAAATTATTGCTAACACTTGGTCTTGGGAAGTCATCCCACTAATTGCACGAGCGGTAACATTTGTACAGTGGGTTCTTAATAAAATACTATCACTAATGTAAAAAGTGTCTTGCATATCACGGGCGGGATGGGAAACCGGTAAATTTAACTGTTGAAAATTATATTCATCACTTTCTACTTCTGGTCCAAATACTGTGTCATAACCTAACTCTTGAAATATTTGGGAAATTTCATCAATAATGATATTAAGCGGATGTTTATTTGCAAACTTTAATTGATATTCTCGTAATGTTAAATCAATTTTTTCATTTTCTAACTTATTATTTAAATAAACTAGTTCTAATTCTTGCTTTTTGGTTTGTCATAAGGTGGTTAGTTCACTTTTTGCTTTATTAGCTAATGCCCCCATTGCCACGCGTTTTTCATGTTTTAAATCTTTTAAACCCCGTAGTAAATCATTAATTGTTGATTTTTTCCCTAAATATTTAATTTGCATGTTGTTTAATTCTTCTAAACTACTTGATGTGTTAATTTCCTTGATTGCATTTGCAATTAATTCTTGTAATTCTTTTTCCATTGTCTAACTCCTTTTTGTGTTGATAAGAAAACTCCTTATTTAATATCAAAAGATATCAAATAAGGAGTGAATATATCACGGTACCATCCTTGTTCAGATTAAAGTAATCTCTTAATTAGTTAACGAATTATGAAATAATCCGGCTGGGATTAGCAGCTCTCATTAGGTGAATTCATTAATCCCTCATAAACTATTTCTCACCAATTATAGTCTCGCTGGATATCAGTTAAATTAATTACTACTCCTAAATCATTGATTTAAAATATTAAATTTTATTTATATAAGTATTATAACCTATTTTATTCAGTTAGTTCATTAAGTTTACGTTTTTTAACTAAATACATTGATAGCATTCATGACAAGACAAGAACAACGCCAATAATAACCCCGGCTTTGAGTGGTGTTTGTCAATTAAGCGGAACATTTAGTACTACCATAAATTTTGTAAAGATAATATCAAGGGCAATTTTTCAAATTAAAAGTGTTAAGAAATAAGATAAAATAAAAGTCAGAATAATTCCTAAAACATAATTTCCAATTACAATAAAATTGACTTGGCCGAGGCAATAACTTAGCGCTCGCATTGTTAAAATAATTTGACTTGCTTCATCAATAAACGAAGAGGTTACAACTGCTAAAATAATGAAAATAATTGCTCCGTTTAAAATTTGCATTATTAACAAGGAATTATTAACTAATTTTAAAGCGGCTTTGGCGATTGCTTGCTGTAAGGTAATTGTTGAAATGCTATTTGGGTTTAATAACAAGGCCGCGTTGTTATCATCATTATTCACTAATTTTTTTAAGATATCCAATAAACTACTATTTAAATCACTATTAAAGAAATTTAACGCTAAATTTTGAAGCTGGAATTTAACATTTGTTTTTCCTTTAATAACATTATCAATATTAATGTTGGGATCAATTAACTACTCTTTGGAAATGATACTATTTATAGAAGACTGGTAATGGTTGGTTATTATTATCCACATACAAGTTTTTTAAATTATCATAATTAATAAAAACATTATTTTTTAAATTATCGTTTTTAATAATTCCTTTAATAGTAATCGGAATATTAAATTTACTTAAACGATTATTAATAGTTAAATTAAAATAATCATTAACTTGTAAATGGGCTAACTTAGCAAAACGATAAGAAATAATGTCAGGAATTTTACCATTTATTAAATTAGTAGTAAAAATATCATTAACCTGATTAGTTCGAATTTTATCAAAACGATAAAATTGATCCCAATTCTGACTTGGTAATCACACTAAACTAATATCATTCAGAACAACATTCTCCTGGGCACTAGAACTAACTTTTAGATTTAGATATGGTAACCCAGTCTGGGGATTGTAATAAACTTGGTTAAAAGCAAGGAGAGTGTGGGTAGTTTGCAAATCTAAAATATTTGGTAACTGTTCTAAACTCTTAATTCAACTAGGAATCGGAATTGTCTGGCCCAGACACTGACAGCTAAGGATAAATACTGAACTAAATCCGCCAAATAAATTGCTTTATAACCAGGATGATAACTAGCAATTTGAGCTAAGGCAACAGCACAATAACTTGGCAGTTTTTTTATGTGCAAAAGTAGTTTCATCATAACAAAAATAAACATTAATTTCTTTTGTTGTGGGATCAAAGGTTGCTAATAAATAAGCTAAGGTTAAGCCATCACCCCCATTATTCCCAAAATTACTAAAAATTAAAAAATTTTGGTGCGTAAAATTAAGATTATTAAATAACCCGCGAGCACTGCGTGTCATTAGTTCTTTAGCTTGATAATTTTTAAAGTTTTCATGAAATATGCATCAAGTTGATAAGTCATTTTACTAGTACCCAAGTATTTGATTGTCATCATCCTTACTATGTGTCAATAATATTTTACTATCAGAAAATAAAAAAAGTTTTAAATTCCTTGTTTTTTTAAAACTTCAATTTTTTCACGATAATTTGGTAAGTATTTTTTTACATAATGTCAAAATGATTTTGAATGATTGTGGTGGACAAGATGACTTAGCTCATGAACCACAACATATTCAATAACACTTGGATCAAAATGAATTAATTTAATATTTAGCACAATTTTGCCGGTTTGTGGATAACAAACTCCTCATTTTCTCGTCATTGATTTAATGTTCAGGTTCTTATATTCTAACTGCATAATTTTAGCTCACTTATTAACTAATTGCTCAAATTTATAAGTAAACTTCTGACGTAAAAAATTATGGAGTTTTTTTAAGTTTTCTTCATAACTCCCATAATCTTTCATTATAAATAATTCTTTATTAATAATTTTGGTATGAATATTTTTGGTCGTTAATTGAAGTGGGTATTTGTTATTAAAAACAATTACATAACCTAGATGGTTAACAGGCGCAAAGGCAACTTTCCGATAAATATCATGATAATCCATAATCGTAAGAATTTTTTTAATATTGCGATAAATTAATCCTTCAATTTCTCAGTCATTCGCGTGACTCGGCGCTGAAATTTTAATCTTGCCATTATTAACATTTAACACAATATTCTTTTGTTTTTTAATGGTTAATTCATATTTAATTAATTTTCCTTGGTAAGATAATGTTTTTGTCATTGTTATAATTTACCTTCAAATTATCAAGCGCTCAAAGAAAAACCGCAAAGCTTAACAAGGTGGTTTTGATTGTTTAATTATTGTGCTCGTCATTGTTATTGTGGGGTGGATAGTTATTAACCAGCGGGTTTTGGTTATTAAACTCATTATGTTGCGGTTTTTTTACTGTAATATCTTCACGATATTTTTTCCCCGCTTTTCAGATTTTATCAATATCTCCTAAAAATACTTTCCCATCATAAGAATGATCAACCTTGGCATTTGGATTCGAACGACCACCAACAGTCCCTTTGATATAAGGACCCCCAATTTTTTGTTCAAGTGTTCTCGTATCAATATGGGCACTTTGTTTTGATTTAGGAATAAATAACGAAGTTTTGGTTTGCACTTTATTAACTTGGTTCGGAGATTGGTAATGATATGATTCATGGTGTTTAATAACATCACCTTTTTGAACTAACTCAGCGAGGTTAGCGATGTCAACTCCTTTTGATGATTCATCCAAAACTTCCCCATCACGTAGGGTACGCAAATATTGTCCTTCAGAGCCCACCCGAATTTCTTTTTTTGTTTCATTTTTTCTTGTGGCACTAACTCAGCGACTATTATTAATACTATTTTCATTAGCAATTTTTTGGGCGCTTGCCATGCGTTGTTTTAATTGGGCCATTTTTAATTTTAAATCATTATTAACGCTTGGCGCTTGATTAACTGGGGGAAGCGCACTAGGTTTAATTTCATTTGCTTGGACAAATTGTTTTTGGGGAACTGTCCCGCCAGCTCCAATCCGTCCGGCAGCTAGGTTAATAGCACGTTGACGGTTACAATCATCTTCAGATAATTGTGAATTTTTCATTACCGCAAGACTATATTTTAAACCAATAATGGCCCCAATTGTTAATAAGAATGGACCAATTAAAAGTAAGATTTCTAGTGGTTGAAATTTTAAACCATAACGATATTTTTCGCCAATTGTAGTTGGTGTTACTGTGGCTAAATAAATTGCCACAATTGTTAAGGCTAATGAAGCAAGTCCAACAACAAACGCTAAAAAGTAACCAAAAATTTTAAAACTATTATTTTGGGGAATTAGCACTGGAATTAAGTATAATAAGGAAATTCCAAAAGTAATTGCAATTAAAACTTCTCCAACAGCGGTTTGATTGGCAATCATTTTTGCGACAGCACTACTGTTATCTCCCTCAATAGCGCGTACAACACTCACAAGATCGTCAAAAATTATTTTTCCCGGAACTTTAATCCCTTGGGCGGTGGCATCTTTGGCAATAATAATTACCACCCCAAAAATTATTGTTGATAAAATCGCCCCAATAATAATTAAAATTCTTGATGATATTTTTAAACTCTGCATATTTACTCACCCATATTTCTTTATATATTGTCTTACATATAACCATCACTATACTATTTTATTTTACATTATTTTTAGCAAAAAGGAATTAGTTTAAAAAAATTATTTACTTTTCGAAGTTATTTAGGATATGTGAACAAATAACTAGAAAACTAAGAAAAGAAAACCCCTATTTACTTCTTATAGGGGTTAATAAAACTTAAATTAAAAATTAACAAATAATCTTAATTCAATGTTAAGTTTTCTAATAATAAATCAAATGTTCCCGGTGCTTGAGTTGAAGTTATTGCTAAGTAAAATAATTTATCTTGCACAATTGTGTCATCACTATATTTATCCCCAGGAATATATGTTCCTTCTGATTCGGGAGTTGCGATTTCAAGTTGATCAATACTAATTTCACTAATACTTGTTGATAATGTTTTATTAATATTAATTGCGGCAGTTTTATATGTAGAATCTACATTAAACATGTCTTTTAATTGTCAAGCATAGTAATAAAATCCATGATTAGGTAATGCAATTGCTGATTGTGGTGTTGAATCTTGGTGTTCAATACTTTGTGATTTTGTATAATTAATTGTATAATTTAGTCTTAATGCTAATAAATTTTTAACAACTTGTTTTAGTTTTTTATTTTCTATTGCATTAATTATTTGCTGGTTACCAAAAACTTTTATCTTAACTGTCCTTGCTTAGTTTAACCTTATCAAAAATTTTCTATTTTCATTATACATCTTTTGCTAAATATTTAAGGAAAATATTAAAAAAATAACATATTTTTGATTAATTTTATAAAAAGAAAAAAATTAAGGTTAAATAATATAAGTTAATTTTACTAATAAAAAAGTTATTTTAATTAATTAAAATAACTTTTTTCTCTATTAAAATTTTTATTGTTTTACTATGTAAAAGTTAGATTCTTGATATTTGCTTCCAAATGGAATATAACTAAAATAAGGGCCATAAATACTTCTACCATATATAAATTTAACTTCTCAATTTATTTTATTATTTTGATCATCATTAAATAATATGGTTGAATCATCTATAAGTTTTGATTTTGAGACATTTTTAAAACTATTTTCTAATCAAAAATAATTTGTATCAATTGAAGCATTATTTCTAAAATTGCTACTTAAAATATCTAAAATTTTACTTTTAGATGTAACATTACTTTTAATTTGGTTAAAAATATCACTATTTACAAAAAGTTTTATCTTATCTCCGTCTTTTATAGCATTAAAAAATTTGAAAAACTGGTAAATTAAATTCCCAAAATTATTAATTTTATTTTTTAAAGCTTCTTTTGTTAAATAAACATTAATTTGTTCATTTGCAAAACTATTGCTAATTAAAGGAATTCCTCAAATTTTAAAATAGCATAAATTAAAACTAGAGGAATTTAATAAAATTTTATCATCTCATTCTTCTCTTAAGTACTGTTTATTAAATTCATTGGCATTATCTTTTAAATTATTATTACTAAATAATCAGTTTAAATCTTGGTCACTAATATTGTCCCTATAAACTGAATAGTCATAATATAATTTTCATCCCTCGCGAGAAGTCACAGAATGTAATAATTCTTCATTATCATTAATTTGATAATTAACTTCATTTTTATTTATATTATTATCTAAAAAATTTAAAAACTCATATTTTATATACTTACTAATTTCTCTTACAACATTATTACTGAATAAAAAATTATTGTTTTCATATAATTTTTTATTTAATGAATTATTTTGCTGATCATCTATTATAATTTCATTATTTTTTTCGCTATTAAATTTTTTTATTTCTTCTAAAATTTTTGAAGCATATTTATTTACTAAACCCTTAATATATTCTTTATGATTAGTAAAGATAAATTCACCAATTAAATTTATTTTGGTTTTGTGTTCTTTATAATTTAGTTCTATTTCAAACTTATAACTTAGATTAATTGTTTTAATATTTGATATATCAAATTGGGTAGTCTTATTAAGATTGAAAACTTCTGGATTAATATAATTTCCGATAATTTCAACCGAATTTTTGACAATTTCAGTGGGTGGTTTAATATTACTACTAATATAAAAATTAGAATATTCATTCATAAGTTCTCTATTTTGAGATTTTTGTCAATTATTAATAATATAATCCATAATATTTTTTCAGTACCATTTTCTATTTTAATATTATCATTTTCTTCAGTAATTTGTGAAAATAATTGACTATTTTCTAGTTTAATAATGCCTTCACTATTTACTTTTTCATAAAATGAATTTTGTACTTTATTTTTTATATTATTTAAAGTTTCTATATCTTTTATTTTTTCTAATTCTTTCTTATTTGTTGTTTCTTTCTTTAGAGTTTTACACGCATTTATATTACTTACTATTGATGTTGTTAAAGTAAATATTCCTAATAAACTCATTAATTTTTTCACTTTTTCTATAACCTCCCATTATCAATTATTAAAATAATTGATAATAAAATTATATAAATTTAAAATTATATAAGTAATTTTTTATTAAAAAAATTTATAAAATTACAAAAAAATTGATAAATTTAGAAAAATATAATTTTTGAATTCAGAATATATAAATTAAAATAAAGTTTACTAATCTTAATTAATGTTTATTTCCTCCAAAAAATTCCTTTAACTATTTCTAAAAATTATGAATAAAAAGTTAAACAAAAAAACTCTTTTTGCTATATAAAAAGAGTTTTAAAATACAAAATTTTTATTTTTAAAGTAAATTTTATTTGGTAACTTTAAAAAATTTAATTTTTAAATGTTATTATACTAAATCATCTTTAATTATCAAATAAAAGTTTCAAGAAGTTAAAGGTGTATAGCAAATTGAATTATTGATGCTTTTGCCACCATACATTAAATCAAAATTTCATGTTATTCTTTTTGGAAGTTTAATAGTGTGATCATCGACTATTGTTCAAGTATGATTTTGCTTAGTTTCATCCCCTAAAGTAAACATATCAATATCTTCTAATTTTGCAATATCTTCTTGATTAATAAAATTATTAGTAATATCTATTAATGCATCATTATATTTTTCATTTTTAATTTGATCAAATAAACTTTTACTCAATGATCACTTTCTGACTCAATATGGTAATTTTTTATAAATAAAGTAATAATTGTTGCAAAATTAAATAGCTTTTTATTTAATCCATCTTAGGGGTTTGTCTCCATTTGAAACAATTTTCGATAACTGTAATCCTGCGATACTAATTTTTGCTAAATTAACATTAAAACTAGCTAGTTGTAATTCATCGCTACTAATTTCAAACACTTTTAAGATTTGTTTATAGAATGGTAAAAATTTTTCCGGCGTAATTTGATCTGATTGAAATCCCTTTCCTGTTCAGTGATTAGAAAAATATTTAGAATCGGCAATTAAAATTCCATTTGTTGTTTGATCAATTGCAGAAGATAATAATGTTAAAATTGATTTATCATCATTTCAAGTTACTTGTTGCATTATATCAGTTAATTCTGAATCATTATTTAAAAAACTAATCAACACTCAGCTTGGACGATATTATCTAAATTAATATGAGAAGTTGTATAATTAATATCAAAATTATCATATAATTTTTGGTAGGCAAGTTTTTTATAAATTATAATATATTCACCACTAAAATAGTTAATAATATATATCACCTGATAATTTAGTCATTGTTTCAGTTTGAAATTGATTAATTTTTTGAGGATCATTGGAAATAATAAAATTAAAGGTAAAATTATTAGATGATGATATTTTCTTATACTCTATATTATAATGAATATTAAATTGGTAAGAAACAGCTTTTAAACCATCAATCCCGACACCCGGATTTAAATTATGTAAATCTTCTAAATTAATAAAATTTAGGGTACTAATATTTTTCTCCATGTTTCAAGTTAAGGGATAACTGTTAACATATACGTTGGAGTATTCTTGAGCAATTTTAATATTAATTTGGTCTAAATAGTTTTTAAAAATAGTATTAATATTATTAATCCCCTGATTAAAATTACTATCAGCAATATCAATAACCGCAGTTGGTTCTTGTTTATTAACATTATTGAAGAAATTAGCAAACACCTCTGAACCATATTGCGTAGTATCAACATATTGGTTAGAATTTAAAAAATCTAAAAAATATTTATTAGTTTTGTTAACAATATTATTTAAAACTTTGGCATCTTTGGTTGTCGTAGCACCTGGAGTAGCATTATTTGTTTTAGAACCGGTACAAGCAATTAGTGTCGTTATTGCTCCAACTGTTAAACTAATCGTACCTAAAATTATTAATAGCTTTTTCATACTATCCTCTCCTTTAATAAGTTATTTTTAATTATGGGTAATTTTTTGATTTAAAAAATTAAAAGTAAACTTCGCAGTTGAAATTTTAGTGACCGGAATTTTATATTTAAGTGCAAAATTAGTGATATAAAATAGTGATAAGGGGGATGAAATGATAAAAAATAACCGATTAGTGATTAGTATTTTTATCATGCCAATTAACTGCTTTATTAACTGTTAGGAACCGCGAAATTAAAAGTCCAGACGTTTACATTCAATAAAGTAAGTGTTACTAAGGTTAAACTGTTTGAAATTACCAGTATAATATTGAGTACCATTCATCACCATTGTAAATTCATCAATATAGTCTTTAATTTCATTTAACAAGTGAGATAAAAAGAAGACTGTTTTACCCCGTAATGTTAATGCTTTTAAATATTTAATTATTTTTTCCCGGTTTTCAACATCTAATCCCGCTTCAGGTTCATCTAAGATTAAAATTTCGGGATCATGGATAATTCCCTGAATAATCATCACCCGCTTTTTCATACCTGAAGAAAAAGAATTAACATCTCTATGACGAGAATCTCAAATTTTTAGTGATTTCATTAAATATTCTAAACGATAGTATAAATACTTACCATTAACCCCATTCATTGGCTTTACCAAAGTTTTTTAAAAAACTCCAGGCACTAATATTTTCAGGAAAAGTAATATACTCGGGAACATATCCAATCTTTTCTTTAGCAGCAATGCTGCCAGCTTTTTTCCTTCAATAGTAATTTAATTGACCCTTTATAACCTTTTAACCCCCCAATAAGGGATTTAATTAGCACTGTTTTCCCACTCCCAGAAGCGCCCAAAATAGTATGTAATTTACCTTGGGTTACAACAAAATTAAAGGGTCCAATTTTATTCTTTCGAAATTTTCGAATAAAATTTTTTACTATAATTACTGGTTGGTCTCTAAGCATAATGGCATTTGTCATTGGTAGTTTTAAATTATTTTGTTTCTCCATAAAGTCACCCCCTCTTTGTAAACGACATTATACTATATTTTTTCGTTGTAAAATTATTATTGACATAATAATTAAAATTGCGGCTAAAATTAAGTAAATATTCCGTATTAAAATAATATTCAAATAAAACTGATAATTAAGATCAATTTTATTATTGGTATTTATTGTTAAAGGAAA
Organism: Spiroplasma mirum ATCC 29335; assembly: GCF_000565195.1. Taxonomy (NCBI): domain Bacteria; kingdom Bacillati; phylum Mycoplasmatota; class Mollicutes; order Entomoplasmatales; family Spiroplasmataceae; genus Spiroplasma; species Spiroplasma mirum. The sequence goes on from NZ_CP006720.1 coordinate 702,725, forward strand.
ATCTTGATAATTCATTAACAAGTTTTTTTGACTGTCAAAATCAATATGGCTATTTTCTAACAAAGCAAAACTTACTGGTAAATAAGAAAGTGAACTTGTTCAAATTTGATTTCAATGTTCAATAACATTTAATTTTGAAATTAAACTATAATTCTATGATAATGCAAGATATTTTTTTAATCCAGCCTATTCTTGGGTCACATTTTTAAAATTTAAACTAATATTATTACTAATATTCATAATTAACGAATAAGGAATTCCTCCGATTAAAAACAAACTACAAAAAATTACCACAATTATTAGGACTGCTTGAGAATTTAAAAATGTGGAAATAAAAATAATTCCACTGGATGCGAAGTAACTTAACATTAAAGAATAAACTAATAATTTTAAAATTAAAGAATTATATAATTGGAAATAAACTTCATTTTTAGTAATTGCTTGGCTTAAAAACCAACTAAAAATGTGGCTAACATATTAATTACTAAAAAAATAAAAATCATTAGCCAAATTGATATATATTTAAGTAGAAAAATAGTAAAGCGAGAATATGGTTTTGATAAAATTAATAAGTAAGTACCGTTTGAAAATTCTTGACTAAATATTTTTGCTACAATTAATAAAATAAAGAGTAGCAAAAATATATTATTAAATATTAAAACTCCATACTGAAAATTAACCATAAAGCTTTCAACATTAGCCGATGATAAGAATAACATTAATCCTATTCCAATAAATAATGCTATTGATAATCCTAATAATACTCAAATAATAATTGAAGTATGAATTCTATACTGTCAAAATTATTAATATTTTTTTACCTTTTGTTTAAAAATTAAAAAGAATAAAAAAAATACCCAACAAGTAAGATAAAAAAACTAAATGATCTTTTATGTAAACTTGTTGGATGCCAAGATAAATAATATTTACTACAATATTTTGTAGTATATTATTTAAAATTGTTTGAATAATTTTATAATTAATTCTGTCGACATATAAGTGTTTTCATAAGCATAAACATTGAACATAGTTGAATCACTTTAGTAGTGTTTGTTCTTGTTCCACACCTGAACCAATAACATAATTTAGTTTCATCCCAACATATGTAAACGCTGTTCCTGGTGTATCATTTCTTACAAATGTCATACGAGTAGCTTTAAAATCTGGAGTTTTCATTAATTTTTCTACACTCTCTACAAAAGTATAATAGATACTTCCGTGAGCACCGAAAGTTCCATTTTTATACGAATAGTAAAAATTTGCTATTTTTCATTCTGTAATATGATTTTCATTAATAAACTTAACTGCCTCATTAATATTATCAACAGATCTTGAGGATAAATATGTGTACCTGTCCCTGGCGGTAACATACTTTCAAAACTAGTAAATGATTTTATTTCGGTTACCATATTATTATTAATATTATTTGATATTGTTGGTAATACGGCTGATGGTACTAAAGCAGCAATACTTAATAAAGATAAAATTATTTTCATAATTATGTCCCTCTTTCTAAACATTTTATTCCCACCCAAATAAATCCCAACTCATAAATACATATTTTTAAATATTAAAATAATTTTATTTATTATTTAATTTTGAATATAAAATCTTATTATAATTTACTTAATCTTTATTTATTTTCTTAAAATAATTTTAGATGTTATTTATTATTCACCTTTATTCATAAATAATTTCTAAATTAAAATATATTTATAAAATTATATTTTAATTTTACAACAAAAAAAGAATAGTTTCTACTATCCTTTGCTTACTTTAAACTTTCTTTAGGGTGCAATTGGATTAATCTTATATATTAATCTAAATTTTAATTGTGAATACTTATAATTTAAATTATTACCCCTACTAAAAATTTCCTTATATCCTATTATTTAGAACTTATTTTAATAAGTTAAAGTAATCATTAAAAAAATTAGAATAAAATATTTAATCATCAATTTTTAACACAGCCATAAAAGCTTCTTGTGGGACTTCCAATGTTCCAATTGCTTTCATCCGTTTTTTCCCTTCTTTTTGTTTTTCTAGCAGTTTTTTCTTACGGGAAATATCCCCCCCGTAACATTTTGCTAAGACATTTTTTCGTAAGGCTTTAATATCTTCGCGGGCAATAATCTTATTATTAATTGCGGCTTGAATTGGGACTTCAAAATTCTGACGAGGAATAATTTCTTTAAGTTTGGCACATAATAATTTTCCCCGGTGGTAGACAAAATCCCCGTGAACAATAGTTGATAACGCATCAATTACTTCGCCATTTAAGAGAATATCCATTTTTACTAGTTTGCTAGTTTGGTAGCCATCAAATTCATAATCAAATGAGGCGTAACCCTTACTAATTGATTTTAACCGGTCAAAAAAATCAAAGACAATTTCATTTAATGGCATTTGGTAAATTAAAATCCGGCGGGTATCATCAATATATTCTAAGTTTTGATAAATTCCCCGTTTGTGCTGACATAATTCCATTAACGGACCAATATAAGTGTCAGGAGTCATAATCGTTGTTCGCACATATGGTTCTTGAATATAATCAATTTTTTGAACCGGGGGCAGTTTACTTGGATTATCAATTTTAATCATTTCTTTATTTATTAAGTAAACATGGTAAATTACCGATGGTGCGGTGGCAACTAATTCTAAATTGTATTCTCGTTCTAAGCGTTCTTGAATAACATCCATGTGTAATAATCCTAAAAAAACCACAACGAAAACCAAATCCTAATGCTTGTGATGTTTCTGGTTCATATACTAGGGAAGCATCTGATACTTGAATTTTTTCTAACGCTTCTTTTAAATCTTTATACTTTGCAGAATCAATTGGATATAATCCACAAAAGACCATTGGGTTTAGTTTTTTATAACCTAATAATGGTTCCTGGGCAGGATTAGCAACACTAGTAATGGTATCCCCCACATTAATATCTTTAATAGTTTTAATACTAGCAGCAATTCAACCTACTTCTCCCGCTTCTAACTGGTCTTTTTTAACTTCTTTTGGCGTTTTAATTCCCACTTCGGTAACATCATAAACCGCATTGGTACTCATTAACTTAATTTTTTCCCGCACTTTAATAATTCCTTGCTTTACCCGAACTGAAAGCATTACCCCTCGGTACTTATCATAATAAGAATCAAAGATTAAAGCGCACAGTGGTTTATTATCATCCGCATCAATTGGGGCAGGAATATATTTAACAATTGCTTCTAACACTTGGTCAATATTAACTCCTGTTTTCGCACTAATTAAGGGCGCTTGCTCGGCAGGAATTCCAATTATTTTTTTAATTTCAGCTTTTACCCGTTCAGGATCAGCAGATGGTAAATCAATTTTATTAATAACTGGAATAATTTCTAAATTATTATCAATTGCTAAATAAACATTTGCTAAGGTTTGGGCTTCAATTCCCTGGGCCGCATCAACTACTAATAACGCTCCTTCACAAGCAGCTAAACTCCGGGATACTTCGTAAGTAAAATCAACATGACCGGGAGTATCAATTAAATGAAAAATATACTTTTCACCATTTTTAGCATGGTATGTTAGTTGGACTGAATTTAATTTAATTGTAATTCCACGTTCACGCTCTAAATCCATCGAATCTAATAACTGGTTTTGCATTTCCCGCTTTTCCACGGTACCAGTTAATTCTAAAATCCGATCAGCTAAAGTTGATTTTCCGTGGTCAATATGGGCAATAATACAAAAATTGCGAATATGTGATTTTTTCATTAATTAACTTCCTTCTTTTTACATTAATCTTTTAATCTCTAATAATTATAAAGGATAAATTGCATAAATAACATTAAAATAAAAAAATCACGCTTGTGATTTTTTACTTTTATTTTCTAATTTTTAACGCTTCAATAATAGCTTTATAACGTTCAAAATCTTTGTTTGCTAAATATGATAACAAGTGTTTTCTTTGCGCAACATTTTTTAACAAACTACGACGTGAAGTAATATCTTTTTTATGTGTTTGTAAATGTTCTGTTGCGTTATTAATTTCTTGGGTTAGAATTGCAATTTGCACTTCTGGTAGCCCCGTATCATTTTTATTTCTGCCGTATTTTGATACAATTTCAGCTTTTTGTTCTTTAGTCAACATTACGTAATATTCTCCCTTCATTTAATGGTTTATTTAATGTCAAATCAAAGTAATTAACAAAGGGTGATGTTAATAACAACGAAATAACAACCTTATTAATCATAACGGATTATCAAATGAAACTCAATAAAAATTAAAGAAAAAACATAACTAATTACCTCAACTATAATTATTAAACTAACTTAATTAAAATATTATTCTTATAATATTGGATTTTTTCCTATTTAATCAATTTTAATATTTTTTACATTATTTTTTCCTAAAAATTATTATATTACACAAGCGTCACATTCATAATTTTCACTATCTGCTAATACTTCTTGGCGGACACGGACATAATAAATTGATGAACATCCTTGTTTAAAAGCTCTAATATATGCTTTATTTAAATCACGGGTCGTAGAGGTATCGGTCATGAATAATGTTAATGAAATTGCTTGGTCAACATGCTGTTGGGCGACGGCAGCAATATCAATAATTGGGTTTGGTCCGACTTCATAAGCTCCTAAAGCGTAATAGCCCATATTATCAAAATTAATTTGGTAAGCAGGTACATATACCCGTCCTAATTTTCCTTCCTTGCGAACTTCAACGGGAGCAACCACAGGTTGTAAACTTGGAGTACATGATGATAGATAACTAATCGAACCAGTTGGTGCTACGGCCATTAAATGAGAGTTAGCCATCCCCGTGCTTTTAATTTGTTCACATAACGTAATTCAATCTTGTTGGGTTGGAATTATAATATTATATTTGGCAAATAATGCTTTAACTTTATCAGTTTGAGGTTGGTAGTGATCTGGTGCACACTTGGTATATTTATCAAAATATGAACCATCGGCAAATTTAGATTCATCAAAGTTCTTAAAAACACCAACCCGCTGAGCCAGTTGATTTGATGCTTTAAAAGCATGGTAGGCCATCACATAGAAAAAGATATTCGTAAAATCAACTGCTTCGGGAGAATTATAAAAAATATGATTAGTTGCTAAAAAACCATGGAGGTTCATTGCTCCCAAACCAACCGCATGATTTTTTTGGTTACCATATTCAATTGAAGGAGCACTTGCAATATTACTGTTACGTGATACATGGTCTAATGCTTTAATTGCTTGATAAATTGCTTCAGAAAAATTGCTTCCACTTTCCATCATTTTGGCAATATTAACACTCCCTAAATTACAACAAATGTCTTCCCCCATTTTCTTAAAACTAAGATCTTCATTATATTCACTCGGAGTACTTACCTGAACAATTTCACTACATAAGTTACTCATCACAATTCGGCCAGGATGCGCATTCCGATTATTAACTGTGTCGTCAAACAATAAATATGGATAACCACTTTCGAAATGTAATTCCGCAATTGTTTGAAATAATTTTCGTGCATCAATAAAGGTTTTTTTAATGTCCAGATTATTTAACATATTATAGTATTCTTTAGTAATGGCAATATCACTCATCGGTTTTCCATAAACTTTTTGAATATCATACGGACTAAACAACGCCATTTTTTCATTATTTTTTGCTAATTCAAATGTAATGTCAGGAATCACAACCCCCAATGATAAGGATTTAATTCGAATTTTTTCATCGGCATTTTCTCGTTTCGTATCTAAAAATAACATAATATCAGGATGATGAACATTTAAATATACTGCACCAGCTCCTTGACGTTGACCTAATTGATTAGCATATGAAAAGGAGTCTTCCAAAATTTTCATAACCGGAATAACCCCCGTGGCTTGGTTAGCAATATTTTTAATTGGTGCTCCAAATTCACGAAGGTTAGTTAAACATAAGGCTACACCCCCACCGCGTTTTGATAATTGTAAAGAAGTTGAAATTGCACGACAAATTGATTCCATATTATCTTCAACTCTTAATAAGTAACACGAGATGTATTCTCCTCGTTGTTTTTTTCCCGCGTTTAAAAAAGTCGGAGTTGCTGGTTGAAAGCGCCCTAACATCATTTCTTTTAGGATTGCTTGGGCGGCATGAAAATCACCATCCCCAAAAAATAATGCATTCATTACCACCCGATCTTCATAAGTTTCTAAATATTGCTGATTATCAAAAGTTTTTAAAGCATAGGAGTTAAAAAATTTTAACGCTCCCATAAAACTAGGAAAGTGATGATGATAACTTTTGGCAAGAGTTGTTAATTTTTCAATTTCTTCGATTTGATATTTATTAATAATTGTTTCATCATAGTATTGTTCGGCTACTAAGTAGGTGATGCGCTCTTTAATATCATCAAATTTTTTAAGATTTGGTAACACATGGTGGTTTAAATAACTTTCAGCCGCTAACACGTCAAATTGAAAATTATCTTTTCCCCGTTCAAATATTTTTGATTTTGCATTCAAAGCAATGTATTCTTCATTATCTACATTATTTGTTAACAGAGAAACTTTATTTGTCTTCATAAATTCTATTCCTTTCAAAAATCACTTAATATTTTTTTGATGGTTTGAACATCATGTGGAGTTCCTAGTAATTCAAATTGGTATAATAATGGAACCTGTAATTTTTTGGAAAGAATTGGTCCAGCCACCGCAAAGGTGTCACCAAAATTAGTATTTCCAGAAGCAATCACCCCGCGGCAAAACTGGCGATTTTGGTTGTTATTTAAAAATTTGATTACTTGTTTAGGAACTGCTCCTTTATAATCATTGCCACCACCCCCATATGTGGGGCAAATCAAAACATAATCTTTCGCAACTAAGATTTCTTCTGATAAATCATAGGGAATACGTGTATTTTTAATATTTAGTTTTTGGATAAAGCGGTGCGTATTATTTGATGTTGAGGAAAAATAAACAACATACATTTCACCCGTTGGTTTGGTAACTGATTGGTTGGAAACTCTAATAACATCCTCATGCATAATTATTCATCAAATCTAAAATTCTCAATCTTCGTCTTCAGTTTCTTCAGTAATCCCCATTACATAAGAAGAACCATTTCCAGAAAAGAAATCATGGTTTTCATCTGCGCGGGCTGATAACTGAGTGAAAATCTCGGGGGCAATTCTAGTTTCTTCCTCACTAAAAGGTGATTCATAACCTAAATTTTGTAAAAACTTCCCAGCATTATATAAACTAAAGCGAATTGCATCTTCAGCTAACCCAAAACCTTCATAAAGTTCATGTAAATATTTTTTTTCTAAAATAATTAACTCATTTAGTAAATCAAAAACAAATTGTTTCATTTCTTCCTGCTGAGCTGGGGGTAATTTAGCAACTTTTTGTTGGTATTTATAACCACTATAATAGTTATGAATAACTTTGTCTCTTAAAATTAATCGGATAATATCCGAAGTATTTGGGAGCTTACCACGGGCCGATAAATAAAATGGTAAATAAAATCCTCCATATAGTAAAAATCCTGGCATTAAAGCAGCCGCAACTTTTGATTTTAACGGATCATCACCAACATAATATGGAATTAACGCTTGGGCACGTTCTTGTAAACTTTTTGTGTTGATAACTCATTCATGGGCTTCTTCAATTTGCTCACTTAAACATAAAGTTGAAAAAATAGTTCCATATGATCGCGCATGAACAGCAACCATAAAAGCAAAGTTTGTATAAATAACTTGTTCATGGTCGGTCAATGAGTTAGGAATTTGGGCAACATCCCCAACCGTTGCTTGGATTGTATCTAATAATGTTAAACCAGTAAATGTGCGGGTAATTAATTGTTGTCATTCCGGATTTAAAGTACGTCATGATGTTAAATCATTAGAAACTGGGATTTTTTCTGGTAACCAAAAATTTTGGGTAATTCTGGTTCATACTTCTAAATCTTTATCATCATTAATGACATTTCAGTTAACTGACCGCATTTTCCCCTGAAAATTAGCTTGGGCATATTCAAGGGGTGAAAGTGATGCTTGATAATATTTATTTTTTTGTGCTGCCATAATTGCTCCTTTCAAAGATATTTTTAATTAATTAGCGTTACTAAAATAAACCCAAAAGTAATCTGGATTTTTTAATTATTCAACAATATTAATTCCCGTTCAATGCTAGATGGGATTTGTTAATAAATTATGGAAAGTTAACAAAAAACTTGTAATAATCCCTAAAACAAGTTTTCCTTGACAACTAAAAAGCATTCACTTCATTAGGGAAAGGAGTACAAATATTTTTAAATTATTTAAAAGTAATCAAAAAAAAGCATTAGCAAGATTATCAAAGATTACAAAATAATTTTGTTATTTCATTCCCAGGAATAACATAATTTTAGTGAGATAACAGACTGGTTTCCTGGCTTAGCATCATTTTACTAGTTACCCTTCTCAAAGTTTCCTTTAATGGCTATGTAACGTTCATCCGCATCACAGTTGCTGGGACAGCAAGAGAATCTAACTCTTTTCCCAAACATCTATTATTCCAAAGCTATTTAGTTGTAAACATATCTTACTATATTATTTTTAATTTGTAAAATAATAAAAAAGAATAATAATTATTCTTTTTTATCCTTAATTATAAAGGTTTTTTGTATTCATTTGTATTTGTTGAAGAAAATTCATATGAGTCAAGACGAGATATCTTTCCTATTTTAAGTTTTTTTCCGCATTAATTTTTTTCGTAATAATAGTTTCTTTTTTTTAATTTTGTTACTACTAATTCACCATCATTAATTTCTTGCTTTTATTTTTCTTGAATTTTGTGAATGGTCTTCAAATAATTATCTATTATATTAATTTTTGGTTAAAAACTTGACCATAATTATTAGCAGTTATAAATCTTAATAAACAGCTTTGAGCATTTAAAGCATTTCACAAAAAACTTTCAAATTCACCAGTATCACTAAAAATAACATCAGTTATTTTAAGTTCTTTTTTTTGATACTTACTTTTACTTAAAATTTGTTGCTTACTGCTTCTTGCAAATAACATTCCGTTTGCAAATTTGAAGAGTCTTCTAATTTTTTCTTTATAGAATTTTCATAATAATTCTCGTGCTTTATATTCATTGTAACGAATTTGGCCTTGAATATTATAAACTTTTTGATAATTTGTAAAAGTTTTTAAAGCATCTGTTCAATTTAAATAAGCACTTTTATCATTCCACTGATAAACTGTTATTGGTTTCTCATAAGATGCTGATAATACATCTCGTGATAATTCTCCACTACCATTAATGGTAAAATTACCTGGATTTTGGATTGTATTAACAGTTGCAATTGGGATTTTATTTTTAATATATAACGATTTAATTGTTCTCTAGTATTAAATACCTCACCATTAAATACATAATTATTGTCATTAAAGCCAAAACTTATTACTTCCGCATTCGATCTAGCCTTGGACCAGAATCATAAAAATATTTCAAAGACTCATCTCTTTAATCTCAGAAATTAAATCTGCCCTTACCAATGAAACTTCTATATCTATATCATCAAAATATAGTTAGCATAAAAATAAATAAATACTCTATATTAGAATTTGCCAAATAATTTAATCTATCATAAGTCATTTCTAGATTACTTACTGATTTATCTTAATAAATCAATTCTTAAAACTATTTTTTAAATAACATTTATTAAAATTATCTTTAAAAACTAGTAATAATTAAATACAGACATTAATATGCCTTTTTAATAATAACATAATATTATTTTATTTAATTTTAAATTATAAAAATTTTTTTATAAAAATAAGTTTTAATAATTCTTAATAAAAATTATTTTACGGTTTCTTGTTCTAATTCACTTTCTAAATCAACTTCTAATAAATTATGTTCTGCTAGTTCTTGGTCAAGTTCAATTGTATGTTCAGTACGTTTTAAATCTTTGTAAATAAAGAACCCAAACAAAATTCCTAAACAAATTAAAATTACTAATAATACTGTTAAAGCAATAATCGTTAACATCTACTCCACCTCGTCTTCTAATTTAGGTTGTGATACTTTAGGAATTTCATTTTGAATAACTGTCTTCTTAATTTTATTTTTTTTAGCATCAAAAATTTCAGGACTATTAGCTAATGCCGAAATTATTGGTACCAAAATTCCTAACACTAATGCTAAGATAAAAATATATAATGGGTTAGTTGTTGTTGAAATCACAAAATCATAAATAGAAAAGCCAATAATAATAAATAAAATAACCGGGATAACATAATACATCATTAAGCGGTATAATGTCCCTAATTTAATTCATGAAACTTTATTGTTATATTTAATTAGGACATCTAATTTTTTAGTTTTATGAACAAAGAAGATTACTTGTGCAAATGATACTAAAATTAAATCTAACCCAGCAGCTAATAATTGGAAGGAATTAATTAACTGGTAAGTATTTTCAAATACTAACGCTAAGCCAACCACAATGATTAATGTACATATTCCAAAAATAACTCGGCGCTTTTTAAAATGATACTGAGTCTCAATTGCATCTACAATAACTTCGGTATTTCCGACCGTAGTACTTAATCCCGCAATGAACAAGGCTAAGAAAAAGAGAATTCCTAAGAAGCTACCAAAGCCTACAACAGTATTTTGGTTAATAATATGGAAAGTCTTTGGAAGCACATTAAAGACGAACACTATCGAATCACTACCAAATTTATTAGTAATTTCTTGCTGGAATAATAAAATGTTAGTTTTATCACTTATACTATTATTAACAATTGCCCCGGACGAACCAAAGATAAAAATTAAATTGGTAACTGATAAAAATAAAATCCCAATTAGTAATAAATATGTTTTGGAAGTATTATCTTGGTTATGGGGAGCAACTCCGGCAAACCGTATCATCATTCCCATTCCTAACGAAGTGGTAAAGAATGCTAAGGAAAAGACACTACTTCAAGTTTGGGTTGTCCCTAGTTTTTTTAAATTATCTTTTAAAAATAAAGTAGCTAACCCTTCTTTGCTACCCGGAACTGTTAAAATATAAATTGCTAAAATAAAAATAATAATAAATAATAAGGGCATAAATACTTTGTTTAATTTTTCAATCCCTTTAATCCCAAATGATAAGATTAATCCCACTAAAATAACAACTAAGAGAAAGGCTAAAAATACAATTCATTGAAAACCACCATGCGCACTAACACCAAAGCCACCACTCTGCAAAATATGCTTATTAAAAATATTACCACCCATATCATTAATAAGACTGGGACTAAATTCAATTCCAATTGAAACAATTGTATAACCAACTAAAACTGAATAATATATTGGAATAATAATCATTAAGGTTGATTGAAACCACCCAATAAATTTACTTACTTTAACATTTTCTTTTTCAAAAATATTAATCACACTTTTACGGCGCAAGTTTCCTAAATTAAATTCAAAGATTAATAACGGAATTCCAACAATGATCATTGCTACAATATAAAACAAGAAAAAATAAAATCCCCCGTTCTTATTAATATAACCAGGTAATCCTCAAATTACCCCTAGTCCAATTGCTGCTCCTAAAGAAGAAACAATAAAACCAACTTTGCTCATTTGCTTTTTCTTATTCATAGTTATCTCCTAACTTTTATAATAAAATTTTAAATATTATGGAAAATAAGATAAATTTATAAAAAAATTTTTACCTTTTACATTAAATGATTATACCGTAATTTTAATAATTTGTCATCAATTTTAAATATTTTTTTATGACCCTAATTTTAATTAACTGGTAAAAGAAAAAATCTCTTTATAAATAAAGAGATTTTTCAATATAATATTTAATTAAAAATTACTTTGTTTCTGGTGATGTTTCATCTGTTAAATTATTAAAATCATCAATTGTTTTAGTGCTTCTAAGTCTTTTACACTTTTACTATCAACAAATGTTAATTGACTAATTTCTCCTGAATTTTTATCTGATTTATCACAAACAACAACACTACTTGCTCCGGTTGCTGTTAAACCTAGAGCTCCTAAAATTGCTAAAATTTTTTTCATTCAATTATTACCTCTCTTATTTTGTGTTTATAAAAAAAACATAAAAAAGACCCCTAATCATCATAGTAAACCTACTATAATATTTACTGGGCCTAATGCTTTTTCATAGTCTTAATTTAACAAAAAAAGCACTATTTTAAATATTTTTGTAAAAATTCTACTATTTATTAGTTGCTGTGAATACTATAATGCTGTTTTCAATAATTTAAATCACTGTTAATTAATTCTGATAATTCAGCAATGGAAGAAATTTTAATATTTGGTCGAATATATTCTAAAAACAAGACTCTAATTTCTTGACCATATAAATCCATGTTTTGATCAATTAAATAAGTTTCAACTGCTTCTTGGTTTTTACTATTGACCATATAAGAAGTTAGTGATGGATAAGAACGATTATTAATTAACGTTTCGGTAACATATACTCCGTAAGGTAATAAACACTTTCTTGGTAAATAAATATTAGCTGTCGGAAAATTAATTGTGCGTCCCAATTTTTTACCATGGTCAACAATCCCGGTCACTGAATATGGAAAGGCTAATAATTTATTAGCGCTAATTAAATCATGGTTATTAGTAATTAAATTACGAATATAAGAAGAAGCATGGCTGATTGGATCTCGTCTAATTATTGTAACATTATCTTTGCCAAAAAAAATCTTGTAAAGTTTCAACATTCCCGGCTCTCTTATTACCAAAAGAAAAGTCTTGTCCAACTACTACTTTTTGGACCCCATACTTTTCTTGTAGAATGGTTAAAAATTGGTGGGCAGTTAAGTAAATAAATTCATCATTAACAACACCTTCTAAATAATAATTAAAACCTCGAGCATCAATTAATTCTTGCTTAACTTTGTTTTCCATTAGTTTAGTATTCATTTTTTTAAAGTAATCACTAACGCTTTTTGATAATGTAAAAAATAACGATAATAAATTATTTTCGTGGGCAATTACTAAAGTAGCATCGATAACTTTTAAATGGCCTTCGTGTAAACCATCAAAAAAACCTAAGCACGCAATTTTGGGAGTACTATCAAAATCTTTTTTTCATCTTAAAATTTTCATAATTTTAGTTTTCATTTTCACCTTCTAATTTTTTAACATTAGGGTCTGGAGTTCAAATTCCCCGTTGGGAAGCAAACACATGACGACCAATATGTTTATAAATTGCTAATACTTTTTTTTGTTTATTAATAATAAAAATAATGGGATCAGTATGGTTAATAATTACAATTGGTTTCCCGTGTTTAATTTCATCTTCATAATGGTATAACAATAATGGTTGCTTATTAATAAATAACGCGTCATACATTGAAATAATATGTTTAGGTTCTAAATTTTCAATTTTAACAGCTCTGGCTAAGGTAAAATTTCCCGATAAAGTTCGTGTTAATTTACTAACCGTAGCAATTGTTCCTAGTTTATCAGCAAGATCAATCACCAAACTACGAATATAAGTTCCTTTTGAACAAATAACACTAAACTTAATAATATGCTGGTGGGAATTATATTCTTTTAATTTAATTTCATGAATTGTTACTGTTCGTGGTTTGATTTCGACATCCTGATTTTGACGAGCATATTCGTATAACTTTTTACCGTTTACTTTAATAGCTGAATATTTAGGGGGATATTGTTCATACATAAAACCATTAAACGCCGCAAAAACTTTTTTAATTTCTTTTTTCTTTAGTTTCCACGGCGGTTCTTCCTTAATAGTTTTCCCCGTAATATCACCACTATTGGTTTCTTGAAATAATTTCATTTCAACATCATAACCTTTATTAGCGCTTAATAAATATTCACTAATTTTGGTTGCATTGTTAATTAACACTACTAATAAACCCGTTGCCAAGGGATCTAACGTTCCCGCATGTCCAATTTTTCGCACATTTAATTTTTGCTTGATTTCTTGGATCACTTGATGGCTTGTTTTATCCTTTGGTTTATCAATTAAAATAACACCATCTTTCATCTGCTAAAACCCCTTTAAATCTGTACTTAAATTCATTATATCATTTAATTTGTTCTAAATTAGTTATATTTTACTAAAAAATCTTGATAATTTTTCATAAATAATTTATTATAATTACGTATGAAAAATAATTATTGTTACATTTATATCTTTCTTACAAATTATTAATGCCTTTCCTTTTGTGCTTAATAATTATTCTTTTGTAGCAGTATTTAAAAATAATTATAATCTTAAAATAGTTTGTTTTTCATACACTTATATTGAAGAGCAGATTTGGTTTTCTAGGCTGTTCATTTTACCAAATCTGTTTTTTTTATTTTATTTTAATAGTAATTATGACCATTATTAAACCCTTGAATTTTAAAAGTTTAAATGATGTTAAAATATATTAAATTGTCAAAAATTTGCAAAATTACTGTTGCATTTTTAAAAATAAGTGATATTATTTAATTGTCTTAAGTAGACAAAACAATAAGTAAATTAAGAATGCACATATAAAGAGAACATGTTAGGTAATTATTATATTTTAAATATAATAGAACGAACGTTGACCGTGTATGATACCTAAATGGTCTTTTAAACAAAATGTCTCAAAAAAAAATAGTAGTGAATACTACTATTTTTTATTTTATTAAATTATTATGGTGCAGAGCATATACTAATCCCTTAAATAATAAGAGTTTATCAAATAAATAATTTGATAATAACTGCTCAAAATGATAACTATTTCCCCCAGTAATTACAATAATGGGGTTTTTTAAATGAACAACAATTTCATCAACAAGGGTTTTAATTGCTAAACCATGGCCTTTTACCAAACCAATATTAATAGCTTGTTTAGTATTCTTACCAATATAGGCATCTTCATAGGAAATCTCAAATTGTTGCAATAATTGCGCGCGGGAAAATAAAGCTTCGCTGGCTGTTGCTAACCCGGGCATAATAACTGTTCCTTCGAATTGATGGTCCTTGACCATTGTAATTGTGGTGGCGGTCCCCATATTAATAACAACACTATCATTTTTATTAAACTCATGATAACTAGCATAAGCAACAGCTAGTAAATCAGCTCCTAAATTACGGGGATTAGGAACATTAATTGTAAAATCATCAATAACTAAATTTTTTTTCAATTGGTAAAACGTCAGATGATGATTACTTGCTAAATCACGAATAATTCCATCCCACATTGGGCGGACAGAAGATAAACAAATTAATTTAATCATTGCTCATGTGATGCCAATTTTATTAAAAGCAACATTAATTTTTTGCAATAAGTGTTTTTCAATAATCAAATTTTGACTCGGTAAGGTTAAAAAAAGATTAATTTTTTGCCCATCATAATTAGCAAACTTGATGGCAGTATTCCCAATATCAATTAATAAGTACATATTATTGCTCCTTTTGCTGTAAAAATAAAATTTCATTGATAATTGCTTTTGCAATTGCTAATTTTGAACTATTATCTACCGGTAACGCCCTTGTTTTTGATAATAAAATAATTTTATTTTCCTCACTATTCATTGCTGAAATTTCGTTAATAACAATTAAGTCTAAATTCTTATGCACTAACTTTTCTTTCGCATATTCTAAGTCAAAATTATTTTGGACACTAAACCCAACTAAGAATTGCCGTGTTTTCTGAGCTCCTAATTCTTTTAAAACATCAACATTTGTTGTTAATTTGACTTCCAACTCTGGATGATCTTTTTTGCTAATTTTCCCCGTTAATGGTTGGGCAATTTGGTAATCATTTAAAGCCGCACAAGCAATCACGATATCTTGCTCGGCATAATTTTTTAACATTGCCTGGAGCATTTCTTGGTTAGTGATTACTTTTGTGGTTGGGTAATTAATGGGAATATCAACATCTCCTTGCACAACAGTAAGGTCGGCTTTTGCTCACTGTAAAACATGGGCTAAGGCATCTCCCATTTTACCCGATGAATTATTTGTTATGTAGCGAATGCCATCAAGATATGTTCTGGTACGACCAAAGTTTAATAAAACTTTACGATTTTGGAACTGATCTTGGAAGGAAAAATACTCTTCGACATGGGCCAGAACATCTTCTCATTCCCAGGCGCGACCAATACCATAAATTTTGCATGCCAATAACCCATATTTAGCTGGTAAAACTTCCACCCCATCCCTGGCTAGGGTCTCTAAATTACGTAAATTAGCTGGTGAATTATACATTACCGTATTCATCGTCGGAAATACAATTTTATAAGCATCCGTGGCACTATATACTAAACTTGCTAAACTATCCGTAAAACCATTCGCAATCTGAGCAATAAAATTATGGGTTGCAGGATAGCAAATAAATAAATTACTATCTTTCGCAATCCTAATATGTTCAGAGGGATTATTTTTACTATAATAGTCATGGGGAAAAATTTCAGTATTAATTTCTGCCGGCAGGTTTTCTAAAAAATGCAGGGCGCCTTTGGTAAGCACTAGTTCAACATGGTATTTCTTTTTTAAAGCTTCATATAATTTTAACCCCTTAAAAGCAGCAACACTACCAGTAATTGCTAATACAATCTTTTTCATTTTCTTGTCTCCTTAATTTTGCCTTGTTAAGGTTATTCTATAATATAATGACCAAGAAAAAAAGAGATAATTATAATTATCTCCTTACTCATCATCTTTTTGTTCTTCAATTGGAATTAAATTATATCCTTCTAGCAATTCTTGAAACTCATCATCTAGTACTTCTTTATTAATAAATTCTGCTAATTCTTTTTAGTTAATTTGAAATTTCCCATTATTTTTTTTCAAGATTTTCAATAATTTCCGATACTTTGTTAGAATTACTTTCGTTGTCTTTACTTACCATAATTGCTTCTTTAAATAAGATTTTAGCAATTTCTGTTAAAGTTCCATAAATTGTCTTTTGTAAATCACTAATTATTAAAATTTTATCCCCAATCAAACGGTAATTTTGCTGAGCTAGCGCTAAGGTTTTTTTAGATGGGGATTACTTGCTAAAAATTGCTTAAAATCTTTATCATTATCTAAAACAATTTTTTTAATTCACCCATTTGCCTTTGATAATTCTAAAAAGTGGTTTTGAACATCTTCAATTAAATCGTTGCGTTGAAAGCAAATACTCATAACTATTAACCATTATTGTGGTACCGCAAGCAATTTTTTTAACCGCTTGTGAATGTAAATCTTGCAAGTTTTCATTTCACATTATTCACTCTAAATAATGGAAATAAAAAGTTTTAACATAATTTAATTTTTGGCCATATAACTTCTAAGCAACTAACTTAACTTTTTTTAAAAATTTTAATATAAGTATAGTGTAACTCGGGTTCTTTTTGATAAAGACGTTGGTAAGCATCAGCATATTCTTTAACTAGCTCACTAATGGTATGTTCTAAACTATAAGTTTTTTCGATGATAATGCGTTTAATAATATCATGTTTTTTTGTCATTGTATAGTTACCATTTTTCTTAATATAATATAATTTCTAATAATAAGATTGGATTAATTTGGTCCACAATATTTTCAGTTTCCACAATTAAAGATAGTTCTTTAATAACAGCATTATAGAATGGACTACCCCTACCAATTTCATTACTTTCCATATTTTCTCTCCTTATTAGACAAATATTTTTCTGCAACTCAATATAAATAATAAATTTATATGCTATTAATCTTATCCTATTTTCTTAAATTATGAAAATCATTTGAATCATATTTTTTAATTTTACTTAATTACTCAATTATTAAAAATTAAGTATCATATCCAATAATATAGTCATCATTTTTTAAATTATCCACAGAAGAAATAATGGCTTGGATTTTCATATAGTAGTTAGTACCAGATAAAATTGGATATTTCCGATCAAAATAAGTTTTAATGTATGTTAATTTTTGCCGATAAGTTGTTAATCACTTGTGGGCAATTAAATTTAATTCTTCCATAATTTCGCGTTGATTAACACTAATCGCATCTTTCCGTTTTTCAGGATCTAGTTTTTTAAATAATTCAGTTGCTTTTTTTTTAAAATTGATTGCATAGTCAATAAAACCAACCACCCCTTCAATTTTAATGGGAGTCACATAAATCCCTAAATCATGTGAACGACAATAATCATATTGAATGCGAGAAATTTGGGAATTTTTTAATTCATTTTGAACAATATTTAAATCATTAAATTCTTTAATATTATAAATTTTAAAATCAACATAATAATCATATGGTGTTAAAAAAACACTATTAGTATACCAACTATAACGAGAAATTGATTCAAAAATTTCTTCTTCAATAAATTCAAACTCACGGAAATAATAAGTTTCTGAACGTCAAAAACGCTCTAAAATATAAAAGATTAATTCTTCCCCATCAATATTTTTACTAAACCAGTTCTTTTGATAGTTAATGTCATTATATTTTTCTAAGTCCTTTTTTTCAAGGCGATTAATAGTATCAATCTTCTGTAAAAAAGCATCATAGCACTTGATAAAATATTCATAAAATCAGCGCAAGACTAGAGTGTATAAAATATAATAATAAGCAAAGTCTTCTTTTAAGACATATTTAATTAGTTTAACTAAACATCGCAATAAATTATTTGAAATCTTATTGGCTTTGTTAAAATGCTGGACGACCTGAATCATATTATCAGTTTTTTCCACACCATTGCGTCAAAAAAAGTAATCAAGTTTCCCATTATTATTTTTATAACAAAACGGAATAATACGAACTTTAATCGTAACTTCCTCTTCAACTAAATATTCTAAATAGCCATCATTTTGCGTATTTTTTGAGTCAGTGTAATTACTATTTTTACAAATTTCACTAGCAATATTCTGAAACATTTTTTCCCGTAAACCAGTTATTATTTTTGGTAAGTATTTAACAACCGCAATTTCTAATTCAATCTTTTCATATTTTGTTAAGGTCTTACAGCCAAATTCACCCAGGGCAATTGTTTGATAACCATATTTTTTAAACACACGGCGGTAATTATCAAAAATTGTTTTTAACTTTCGTTTAATATTGGTCTGTAAATTAAAATGTTTACTAACAATACTATTCAATTCTAAAAACTTTGGTTTCTTGTCCATCTGTAGCCCTTCTTCTATTGAATTTAAAAATTCCTCTTCTTATTAATTATATCTTGAATTAAAAGATTATTTAATGTTAATTATTGTATTATCTTGAACATCAATTACAAAGGCATTCGGATTCTTATTTAATCCTGGCAAGGTAATAATTTTTGATAAATAAACAATAAAATATTGCGCTCCCGAGTTTAATTTAATATCCCGAATAATTACTTTATTATCATGGCGATCAGCATTCCCCCAAATTGTTTGGTGATTTTTAGCCATACAAACTGGAAAATGCTTAAATTCCGAAGTATTATAATGCTTAATTTTAGCTAATGCTTCAGGGCGATACTCAATATTATTGGTAGCATATATTTTTTGACAAATTATATCAATTTTTTCATTTATTAAAGTATGGTTAAAATCAATAATTGGTGTATAGTGTTGTGGTTGATTTGCTAATTTAATAATTTTATTTGCTAAATCTGGTTGATCTTTAATTCCTAAATAATAAGTATTATTAATGCCATATTCAATTTTATTTTTTTCTAACCAGTGAGTTAAAAATTCAATTTCAACTGGTAAATCAGTAGCAAATTGATTAATACAAACTAAAAAATTTAAATGGTAATTTCTAATAATATTAATATGATGTTCCAAGTGAGTTAAACCTTTAGCAAGGCTTGCTAAATCAAGAGTATCTAATTTTTCTTCGGGCAAGTCTCCATTTAATTTTAATGCTTTGATGGTGACCACCAATACCGTACAATCAGGAGTAAACTCTTGATGAAAATTAACAATATCATTAAATTTTTCAAAACCCAAATCACTACCAAAACCAGCTTCACAAACAACATAGTCACTTAATTTTAACCCTAATTCGGTGGCAATAATTGAATTCGTACCATGCGAAATATTAGCAAATGGTCCACAATGAATTAAAGCGGGAGTTTCGTATTTGGTTTGGACTAAATTTGGCAAAATTGCATCTTTTAATAAAGCTAGTAACGAACCCGTTATTTTCAATTCTTTAATATAAATTGGCTCATTATTAATATTATAAGCAACAATTGTTTGATCTAAGCGCTGTCTTAAATCAGCAAGGTTCTTACTTAAACTTAAAATTGCCATAATTTCACTAGCAGCAGTAATTTGAAATTTTTCCTTGTGAACAAGATTTTTTTTAATATTAATCTCAACTTCCCGTAAAGCACGATCATTTAAATCTAAACAACGTTGTCACACAATTTTATTAATATCAATTTGGAGTGGGTTATCTCAATATAAAAAATTATCAATCATTGCTGATACTAAATTATTTGCGCTGGTAATAGCATGAAAATCCCCAGTAAAATGCAGATTGATTTCATTTTCTGGCAATAATACACACTCACCACCACCGGTAGCTGATCCTTTCAAACCTAAGACCGGTCCTAACGAAGGTTCACGCAATGCTAAGATTGTTTGATGTCCTAAATTATTTAATTTATCAGCAATTCCGATTGCCGAAGTAGTTTTCCCCTCACCTGATTTGGTCGGGTTAATAGAAGTGACTAAAATTAATTTGCCCTTACGGTTTACCTGGTCAAAATTATTATATTTAATTTTAGCAATATTTTCACCATACAAAATTAAATCATCAGTTGCTAAATTAATTTGTTTTGCAATGTTACAAATATCTTTCATAACAATCATTCCTTTCAACTAATTTCTTACTATGATTATATCTTAAATGCTAAATATAATATTTTTTAATTATTAAAATTACTACTTTTCATATAAAATATTGATAGATTACATTCAGAAAGGAACTAAAAATGAAAGAAAAAATAATTGATGGAAAATTAGTGGCCAGTAAAATTAAAGCTAAAATTACTGCAGAAATTAATAATATTAAAATGAATAATTACCGAACACCAAAACTATGCGTGATCCAAGTTGGCAATAACGTGGCTAGTAGTACTTATATTAAAAATAAGAAAATTGCTTGTGAAAAAGTTGGAATTTTATTTAGTTTACTAAAATATCCAGCAACAATTACCGAAAAAGAACTAATTGAACATATTATGACTTTAAATAATGATCCCGATGTTGATGGTATTTTAGTTCAGCTACCCTTGCCCGACCATATCGACACTAATAAAATTATTGATGCCATTGATGTCTTAAAAGATGTGGATGGATTTTCATCCCATGTACTTGGAAATTTAATGATTAATAAAACAAAAGTTGTACCAGCCACTCCCAAAGGTATTATGAGTTTATTTAACTATTATAATATTGACTTAGTTGGTCAGCATGTTGTTATTGTCGGAAGAAGTAATATTGTTGGCAAACCCCTTGCTAACTTAACAATTAATGCCCATGCTACTGTAACTGTTTGTCATTCAAAAACAAATAATTTATCTTATTATACTAAACAAGCTGATATCTTAGTCATGGCTGTTGGAAAACCAAAAATGTTAACCAAAGAAATGATCAAAGAAAATGTCATTATTATTGATGTGGGAACTAATCGAGATAAAAATAATAAACTATGTGGTGATGTTTATTTTGATGATGTCTACTCCAAAGTTAAAATGATTTCACCAGTTCCTGGGGGAGTTGGACCAATGACAATTGCCTCATTATTAGAAAATATCATGCACTTATATGAATTACATAATAAATAAAAAATAGTAGTTTTAAACTACTATTTTTAAGATAACTTTTTAAACTTAAATTGACACCACAGAATACTAAAGTTAATTATCAGAATACTACTAACTAAAATGATCGGAATTAAAATTCAAATAAGTGGTTTTTGTAAAAGATGCACCTCTTGGAAAATTAAACCAATAATTAATGTTGGCAAATAACCACCAATTAAGATAAAGAAACTTAGTAAAATTGATGACAGAATAAATGCAGGAATATTTTCTTTCTTTGATAATCTAATTTTCTTAATAACTCATATTCATTAAGATTACTAATGATAAAAACTTACAAATAGTTAATGGCAATCACAACAGAAAACACCCTCCAACACAGATAATAAAATTGTTTCTAAAAATTCTAACGCATGTTTAAAAATAATAAGGTGAGAATTATTATTAGACCCACTCAAAGTGGGTGAAAATAAGTCCAAATTAAGACCATATAATAAATAAGTTAAGAAAAAATAATAATTATTATCACTAAAATAATTTGAAATAGTTTATTTAACGAACTATAAAATTATTTTCCGGTATTTTGTAAATAGTAGGCTTTCTTATTTATCTTAATAATACCAAGGAGTATTCCCACAACAATTTTTTCCCATTAAACTAAAACTAATAATTATAAATAATCCACCAAAAAGGAAAGTTGCACCATTTAAGGTCGCATTCGAATAGTAAATCCCAAATCCGGATCCCAAGAAAAGACAACCCAAAAGCTAACGCTAAAATTGGTACTAAGAAAATAATATTTTCTAAAAACACAAGATAACGAATTTGACCGATTCGAAACCCAATAATCCTTAAATTCATATATTGTTCTAGTTTTAAATTAAAATTTAACTTTAAAATTATTTTAATTATTAATAGTGAAATTAAGATAACTAGCCCAAAATAAATAATGAAAAATAATGTTGTATTTGTTGCCTTTGGTTGAGCACTGCTAATAAAACTGGCGATTAATAAGTTTAAAAATGTCCCAATAAATAAGGCTCCAATAAATAAAGTACAATATATTGCAATCGAAAGCGGGCAATTCTTTTTAAATTGAAAAATGGCAAACTTAAACATTTTTAAATAACGCTTTCATTTTCTTTTCAATATCATCAAGTTGTACTTGGGAATGAATTGATTCAATTTGATGATCAGCAATAAAAATAATACGATCAGCATATTGAGCAACATAACGATCATGGGTAACAATAATTAAAGTTTTTTGAAAATACCGCACATTATTAATTAATTCTTTTAAAATTTGGTCACGGGTAATCAAATCCAAAGCACCAGTGGGTTCATCAGCAAAAATAAAATTATTATTACCAATTAAAGCACGGACAATTGATAATCGTTGTTTTTGATCGCCACTTAAATAATTAATTTTTAAATTTTTAACTTGCTCTAAATTTAAAGTTTTTACTAAGTAATCTAATTTATTATTATCAATTTTTTGATGATTAATTCGCTGGGTAATTAAAATATTTTCTTTGATTATAAAATAATCAATTAATTTATAATCATGAAAAATATAAGAAATATTTGTAAACAAAATTTTGTTAACTGTGGTTCTTTTAATTTTGTTAGATTTGTCCGGTTTATTTCAATTGTTAACGTGGTCGGGTTATCCAGTCTCCTAATATTAAATTTAAAAGTGTCGTTTTACCAGAACCACTAAAACCCATAATTGCTATAATTTCTTGATGTTCAATTTCTAGATTAATTGCATTTAAAATATTTGTTTTACTAACATTTTTAATAATAATTGCTTTTTTCATGTTTACACCCTTTCTAAAATATTAGTTTATTTTAGAAAACTTTGGGGCGATAACACCGTTTTAATTTTTAATTTTCTTATTTTATTCTGCAGAACGATGATAAATAATAATAACCACCAGAGCATTTGGTCAGGTATGATAGTTATTATTTCAAAGTCTGATTTTATTGGTTCCTTTTCTTCTATTAAGAAATAAGCAATTTTAAACTTTTAAAAAATAATAATAGTATAATAAGTTCCAAATAAAGTAGTTCAACCTAAAACAAATAAAGACTCATGGAATTGTTTAAAGGTAAAAATAACAAAACCAATTTGTAAAATAAACATCCATAGGGCTAATATTAATGGAATAATAAACTATCCACTAAAGAAAATTGCTTTCGTATTAAATTTTTTCTTAATTCAAGTAAACACTAATATTAATAAAACTCACAGAATCAGAGCTGGCAAAAAGGGAATCACGAAAAAATATCAACATAAAAATATTAAATACAATATTGGCAATAACTTCACATTAAATCTCTTAAAAAATACCGTAAGTTTATTTTAAATTTTCCTTATTGTAATATTAATAATATCGGATCTAAAATTTTAGCAAGATAGATAATTTATTTATTAATTAAAAGACCCTATACGGGTCATGTAATTTTCTTAATAAACTTATTCTTTTACTTTTTTTAAAATTGCCTCAATTTTATTAGCATTATCTAAGGAATCATCATAAATGAATTCTAACTCCGGGCATTTATAAATATCTAATTTATGTGCTAATTTTGATCGAATTTCTTTACGATAACGATCAATTGTGCTTTGCAATTCATCTTTATCTTTTGACATTAATGAGGAGTAATAAACTTTCGCATGACTTAAATCATTTGTTAATTTTACTTCACTAATTGAAATCCCACTTAAAACTTGGCCCTTAATTTTTCTTTGCATAATTAAAGTTAAATCCCGACTAATAATTGATTGTAGTTTTTCAATTTTAACCTGATTAGACATTTTTTTCACCTCTTCTATCAAATTGATATTTTTAATTATAACTTTAATTTCTCCCAAAAGATAGTGTTGATAAATACTTTTAATTCCGTTATGATGTAAATAATTCTAATAAAAGACATAAGTGAGGCATCAAAATGAAATGGTGAATTCCTAAAAAATGATATAAAGATTACATTTGATACTATAAAGTTATAATTAGTGGAATTGCCTTTGGTTTTTTAGCTTATGGTTTCTATATGAATTGTTTTAAAGAATTTTGATATGTTAATCCACGCTTTGAGCCATGAACAACTGATTATAGTTTAAAAAATTATGATGTCTTATTAAGTTTTTATTCTGTCCAAGTTAATATCATTACCATTGTCTGGTTAATTTTAATTATTTTTAATCATCATCGCGAGCAAAAACTCTGGTTTTTTTCGACAAATTTTAAATTAAGTATTTTAAATTGAAATATTTTAATGTTTATCATTTTTTGAATTAAAATTATTACTGGTTATAAAAATGGTCAGTTAATCATTAGTGATTATACTACTGCACAGGTTACTTGTACAGTAGTTACTCACTTTGTCATGCCAATCTTATTTTTTGTTTATACTTTCCTAACTTTTGGGGATTATAAAATTCATTGGGTTAAAAATTTTGTTAAAAAAGACTGGTGAGTTGCTATAAGTTATCCATTATTTTACTTTTTTTCTGTTGTGGTGCGCGGGGCAATATGAACAAAAGATGGAAACACCGCATGAGCTTATCCGTATCCCTTCTTAGATTTAAATTTCCCCATGGTGGAAAATGCTTCAAAAGTTGAATATAGTATGTTAATTATTGTTGGGTTTTTTGTTATTTTTTCGATGGTTCAAATTTTATTAAATTTACTAAATAATGCAATGTTTAAAGTGTTTGAGAAATACCAGGATAAAACATTATGGTATGAAAGAATTTGGGTTAAATTTAAAAATTGAATTAAAACCAAAACTAATAAAAGAAAAGATTATCAAAAAGAATAAAAGATAACCTGAGGGTTATCTTTTATTTTGAATATTTTTTAATAAACTCGGCAATTGAGGATAAATACTTTTCTGGATTATTATAAATTCCGCGCACATGGTCACCATCGAAATCAACCTTAACACTAAGTTGGGGTTTTTCACTCGCAATTTTATTTTGATATGCTTCTTCGCCCATTAAATAAGGCGTGGCATGGTCGCGTTTGTTCAAAATATATAAAAATGGTAACCATTTTAATGGTTCTAACCCTTCCCCGGGATTTAATTCTTCTGGATCATAACCTCTCGTATCAATTGCATATCTGCGAATTGCATAAAAATGATCAAAATAATTAAAACGTAATTTTAAAATATAGTAGCGGTATAAATCATTTAGATTAGCAACAGTTGAATCAAGAACAATTCATTTAATTAATTTTCGTTCTTTTTCATAATCTTCTTTTAAATATTCAACAATGACAAAAGTCCCCATTGACCACCCATGAAAGTTAATTTCGTCAACGCTCCCTTTAAATTGGGTTTTTAAAAAATTAACAATTGCTGCTAAGTCATATTTTTCATTGTAACCCATTGTTGTAATACTTTTATCAGATTCACCATGGTTACGTTGATCATAAACTAAAATATTATAACCTAAGCGTAAATAAATTAATCCAAAGAAAATTGAACGAAACTTGTGCGAGTTTAAACCATGGACAACAATTACTCATTTATTATTGTTTTCATTTTTAACTCAACTTTTAATAGTGACTGTTTTTAAATTAATCCCTTTGTAACCTTCAACATTATATTCGTGGATTTCCCATGACGAATTAAATTCTGCTTCGGTTAAATGCATCCCATTAATTTTTAAACGCTCTGTTAAAACATTAATATATTTTTTAGCATAATCTTGGATGTTACTATTTGGCAATTTTCGCCAAAAATTATGACGAAATGATATTCTTTTATCATGCATTTTATAAAATAACTTAATATAAATCTTGTTATTTTCCATATATTGTGCAAGTTCACTGTCGGTCACTGTTTTATAAACTTGGGGCGTAATTAAATCGGTACTATTTTCTAAATCAACCGTTTCCAAGTCATCATGGAACTTTAGTTTTTTAACTTCCTGTTTTTTCTTACTAAACTTCATAACTAATTTAAATCTCCGCTAGTAAAACCATATGGTAATAAATCAGTGACTTTAATCGTTAATGACTCGCCCCCCTGATTATAAATTTCAATATCTACTTCACCACCGACCAATTCAAAAATAAATTGGCGGCACATTCCGCAAGGTGAACCAATATGATGACTATCAGTATATAAATAAAGTTTTTTAATGTCTTTTTTTTGATATCCTAAAGTATAAACTTGGGACAAAGCTGTTCGTTCGGCACATAACCCAACGGGATAGGAAGCATTTTCCACATTAACACCCGCAACCGTCTGACCATCAGTTAATTCGCAAATACAAGCAACATGAAACTTGGAATACGGAACATAAGCATGGTCCTTTAACTTATTTAATTTATCAAATCAACTAATCATTGCTATTTTCCTTTACTATTTCTTGTACTAAATTTTTAAATAAATTTTAATAACATTAACTAATGGTGGTAACATAATTAGTAAACCAATCGCAATAGCTAAAATTGAGTTAATTAAGGTCGCTGCCGCACAAATATCTTTAATCTTTTTGGCCTTAATATTATATTCAAATGATAATAAGTCAACAAAGTTTTCGACCATCGTGTTAATTAATTCAAAACCAATTACACTCCCAATTGTTAACAAGACAATTGTTCATTGTAAATACCCAAATTCACTGGGAACTTCGCGTTGCAGTCAAATTCCTAATCCAATTACCGCAATTGAAACAATAATATGAATAATTAAACTTGATTCTTCTTTAACTGCCGTGTAAACACCACGAAAAGCATTCGCAAATTTATTACGTAATTTAAAGAACATCTTTTTTTTGTTTGGATTTCGAATTGCCATTATTTTTTCCTCTCTTAATAACTCACAATATTATTCTATTGGATTTCGGAGGATTTGTAAATCATTTAGAATAATTCGTTGTAAATTAAACATAATTTCTTCCTCTTGTTTAGTTTGGTGATCATAGCCTAAAATATGAAGAATCCCATGAGTAAATAAAAATGCTAATTCTCTGCGCAATGAATGTTGATATTCTGCTGCTTGGCTAACTGCTTTTGGATAGCAAATAAAAATATCACCAAGTGAGCGTAAACCAGTTAGTTTAAATAAATCAAGCTCTTCATTTTCTTCTAACGCAAAAGTTAGGACATCCGCCACATAATCCTTATGACAATATTTTTTATTTAATTCAACCTGAGTTTGTTCATCAACAAAATTTAATGTTAATTCTAATGGTTCAATGATTTTTAACGTTTCTTTAACTTTGTTAAAAATATTAATAAAATCTTGGTTAAAATTATCAATTGCAAAATGCGTCTCATTATTAATATCAAAATTATCTTCCACAAAATCACCCTTCATTTCGCTATTTATATTATAACAAATTAAAATATCATCGTAAAAAAATATTCTAACATCGAAAAATTACCAAAGAAAACCTGGGCTGGTTGGTACCACGTGGCAAGTTCAGTTAGAGATAGCGTTTCTAAAACAACATAATTATTAGTAGGATGAAATTGGTTAGTAATTTGGTACCATAAATTATTTTTTTAATATTTAATCATTTTAACAGTGGTTAATAAAGCTGAACCATGAAATTGCGGGTCATTAATTTCTAAAATTACTTCTTGGTTATCATCTTTCCCAATATCACTACTAAGGTTGTGCAAAGTTAAGAACCCATTATAAACAATGCTAACAGTTGGGGTGCTTAAAAAAAATAAAGAGCACCCCAATTAAACCAAAAATAATAATTAGTCAAAACCCTGGTTTAATTTTAAACATTATTGCGTTGAACCTCCGCACTTAGATCAATTACTTGGGAAAAATATTGCTCAATTTTGGGATCATGACCACAATAAATGATTAAACTATCTTGTTTAGAAGTTAATAAGAGATTAACTCTAGCGCTAACTTTGTTTTTTCATCAATATTACTTAAACTTTCATCAATAAAATCTTCTTTGTGTTGGCAAAGTAAATTAAGAAATAAGATAATTTGGCGCTGACCCTTTGACAGGTTTTCACCATTATTAACAAGCACTCTTGTTAAGTCAATCTTATTTGCTTGTAAAATTGCTTCGACAACCAGATTCCTTAAAATTGTAAGATCAGCATTCGGATTAAAATTAATAATTTTATCATAAACACTATTAGCGAATAAGTAATCTTGTATTGGTGCAAAATCATAACTTTTGCTCTTCATTCTGCCTCATTATCGGTCGTTAAGTTAAGTTGCTTATTAATTAAAATTTCACCCTGGTAGTTTTGTTTGAGGCGGCCAAGGAAGATAGCTAGTAAAGTTGTTTTGCCAACCCCAGATGATCCTTTTAAAAAAAGATGGTGCTGAAAAGTTAAGGAGAGATTTTTAAATAAACTAACCCCATTAATTTCATATGTTAAATTATTAATTGTAATTTCTTCAATTTTGGTTGGTAAATTATTTGGCGAAGGCGTTCGTTGATTCACAATTCTTAAATAATAATCATTCAACTCGTTGGTAAGCATTAACAACATAACTTTTATTGGCAATAAGGTTTGCAAATAAAGTACTAAAATCATTAAAATATAACGCTAACGCCGAGTAAAACATCAAATCACCAATAGTAAGGTGCTGGGTGGTAATTAAATTAACCGCCAGGTAAAAAATAACTAAATTTAAAAGTTGGTTGAAAATATTTAAAGCACTCTGTTGATAATAACTAGCTTTCTCTAAATGGTAAGTTGCTTGTAATAAATCTTGGTATTCTTTATTTCACTGGTAATAAAAATGGTTAGTAATTAACATCGCCGCTTGGTGACCAATTTTGATGGTACTTTGGGCATCATAGATATATCACTTATTTTGGTGGTCAAATTAAATCATATTAATCACTCCCGCCATCTTATTAACAATTTCGAATGGTGAATGGTTAACCGACCCCTGCCATATATTAGTTGTCTCAACATCTTTCATATTAACCGCCGCTATTCATTCACCCATTGTATTAACATTAAAAGCAGTAATTTAAAGATTAACTTTATCTTGAAAATGTTTGGCAAAATTAAATAATTCTTGGATATTATTGACCCTGTCATCACTAGTTTACATTTGAAAATCATCAACAATATATCAATTAACACAAATATCAAATTGTAAAATTGGATAAGTTGACGTAATAATGTTAATTTTTTTTATTAATAAGACAACTTCCCCGGTGGATGTTATTTTCAACAGTTCATCATTACCTAATAACACATATAAATTATTTTGATAATCTTTTTTAAAATTAACAATTCTATTATTAAATTGGTGGAGTAGTTGGTACTGGGGATCATTCATTTCGTCTAATGATGGGGACGAATTATTCAAATGGTTTTGTTTTGCTGCTAAACCAAGTCCATTTAATTTCATGTTTCCGATTCTCCTTCCAATAAATTAATTATTAAAGAAAAAAATAAAAAAACAAGTAATTTTTAAAAAAATTACCTTAAACATACTCTTGGCGAGCTAAATGATGATATAAATTATTATTGGAATTATCTGGTCAGTTTAAGTTCCCAATCAACATTTGGTTATCATTAATATTGTCATATATTAAACTATTATAGCGGAAAAACTTCTTATAAACTTGCAAGCGAATTTTTTTCTCAATAATTTGAGGGATAAATTCATTAGGCATATTTTCGTTAATTTTTTTTAACCAATTAACAAACAGATTAGCAAACGCAAAACTAATAATCTTCGAACCTGTGTGCGAAGTTGCGCTTTTAATATCAGGGATCAAATAATCAAAACGATAGTTAATAAAATTTAAATAATTACTATTTGATCCTTGCAATAATAAATCATGGTAAAAAGAAGATAATGTTTGGTTATTATAACTCAATAAATCATAGGTTTTTTGTTCAATGTATTTATCAATTTCTTGAATTGTTAAAATTAACCGGTTTAAAAAAACACTATTTTTTTTAGCAATTAAAAACTTATCATTATAAAAATCATTTGGTCCCCCAAACATAATATGATAACCATTGCTAATAATGTAATCTCCCAATGGCACAATTAAATTATCAAACCCAAAATGATCAATAATTTCAGTTAAAATCCTTTCAATATAACTTTTGGAAGTGATTCATGGGGAGGTTGGTTGGTGGTGCTTTAAAAAAATTTGTAAATAACTTTTGCTAATTAAAGTTAACATTTTCACTGTTCGCTGTGAGCGATAATCTAATAAATCCTGATTATTTAAAAGCATTAGGATCTCTCTTTTTAAAATTAACCGCGAACGGTCATTATCTTTCAAATTAAGTAAATAACTTGCTAACATTTTTTTATTAAAACTTGGTAAAACATCCCAGTCTAAATAAATCCCGCCATAAGCACGTAAAATTAGATAACGCAAACGATTAGAAACCGACTTTATATGTTGGCGTAAATTTAATTCCTTATTTAAAAATCAATAAGTAACCTTCCCACAGCGTAATGTTTCTTCATTAATTTCGCGAATAATTACCTGGTTGCTCGTAAATTTTTGTAATTCTCGTTGAGCCTGGTAAAATGATTTTTTAATTTCCTGAATCATCTCTTCAATGCGGAAAGCTAGCATTAACTTTTTATTAACTAAAAATTGCTTAACATTTTCGTTAAAACTAACATCGCGATGTTTTAAATAATAATCATGGTAAAACTCATTTTGTAACTTAATAATCTTTGCTAAATCATTGTTGGCCGCTTCTTTAATTTTTAAATGTAATAAATTGACTAAACTACTATCAAAATTAGTTCATAAATTAATCTGGTAATCCGGATTATAATAAGTTCACACTTTAATACAATTAGTTTGGCGGGCTTCTAACAGACCATACCAAATATAATGAATATTCTTTTCATCAGCTTCTAATTTACCATCTTGACGAATAAAATGGTTAATTAATTGAAATAATTGGTTAGTTTCATAATTTTCTTTAAACTCGTGAATACATAATAAATGTAACGCATTTAAATATTGCTCCTGTTCAATGGTAGTTAAAGTATCATAATTATTAAAAAACAGGTCAAAGGTTGGTGCAAATTTTTTTAAAAAAGTATCGCTTTGGGTATAAAAAAGTTCGCGTAGTTGGATAATATCTTGATGCAATAACATATACAAAGTTCTCCTTTTATTAATTAGAACCTGTGGTTTCCAAAATAATCTAAATAATCCGTAATAAAAATTATTAATAAACTACCTTCATTCCTTTAAAATATCAGTTACTAAAATAATTACTTAACTTACATTCATAAGTTAACATAAAATAGGAGAAAACAAAATAAGAAATAATTACTAATTTTAAACACTTTTTTTGTTAAAATTACATTTTTTTTCAAATTTTTTGCCATTATTATGTGGCACCAGTCCTAATTAATTAATTTTAATAGTTGCTTTCCCCAAAACTATGGTAAATTTATTATGTGAGGTGAAAAATGAAAGCATTTGACTATGAAGATATTCAGTTAATTCCCAAAATGTGTGTGGTGGAATCACGGAAAGAATGTGATCCCCGCGTCAAACTAGGAAAACATACATTTAACTTACCAGTGGTCCCTTCTAACATGGCGACTGTTGTTAACGAAGAATTATGTGAGAAATTAGCCCAACAAAATTACTTTTATATTATGCATCGTTTTAATGTTGACCAAGTCGCATTTGTAAAAAAGATGAAACAACAAGGTTTAATTGCCTCAATTTCAGTTGGGGTCAAAGAAAGTGACTATCAAGTAATTGATAACCTAAAAAAAGAAAATCTTACTCCGGATTATATTACCATTGATATTGCCCATGCTCACGCGTTATCAGTTAAAAAAATAATTGAACATATCCGCAAGAATTTTAAACAAGCAGTATTTATTATTGCCGGAAATGTGGGAACACCCAAAGGAGTTCGGGATTTAGAATATTGGGGCGCAGACGCTACCAAAGTTGGAATCGGTCCGGGGAAAGTATGTATTACCAAACTAAAAACTGGATTTGGAAATGGTGGTTGACAACTAGCAGCCGTGAAATGGTGTAGTAAAGGAAGCTCAAAACCAATTATTGCCGATGGTGGTTTACGCGTTAATGGTGATATTGCAAAATCAATCCGGATGGGTGCTACCATGTGTATGATTGGAAGTTTATTTGCCGCCCATCAAGAATCACCGGGAAAATTAGTTGTCGAAAATGGTGTTGAATACAAAGAATACTTTGGATCCGCTAGTGAATATAATAAAGAAGAAAAAAGATATGTCGAAGGAAAAAAAGAATTAATTACTGTTCGGGGTAGTATCTTTGATACCTTAAAAGAAATGACCGAAGATTTACAATCTTCAATTTCCTATGCCGGGGGGTGTGATTTAGAAGCCATTAAAAAAGTTGATTATGTAATTTTAAAAGATAGTAATTTTTAAGGAATTTTAAAAAAACCAGATTTCTGGTTTTTTTATCTAAAACTACGGTTTTGTTCTTGCTTGTATCGTCTTTTTTCTTTCTTACTTAAGAAATGTTCTTTACGACGGGCTTCTTTACGACGCACTGCTGATACCTTGTTAAAACGTTTTAACGCTTTATCTAGCGGTTCACCATTTTTTACAACAATAGTAGCCATTTTTTCAACTCCTAAAATCTATTTAAATTAACAATTTAATCTTATCATAGATTTTTATTTGTTGAAACACTTTTAAAACTATTTAAACTAAATTATTAGTTTTTTTAACATTTATCGTATTTTAACAAGTTATTAACTTTGATAACATTGGTAAATAGCTCCCAATAATTAACAAGAGAATTGCGACAATAAACATTATTGCTAAAATTGGTCACGTCCCCTTAAAAAACTTCACATAATCAACATCTGCCAATCCTAAGGCCACAGGGACCATTCCCGACGCGGGTGATCATAAATTAATTCATCCTAAAGCCATTACAAATGCCATAATAACTTGGAGAGCAACCCTCAAGTTATTGGCAACTGGTCCTAAGACGGGGAAAGTAGCGTTCTCTAATCCCGAAGTCGAATAAATTAAGAATGATAATGGTAAATAAATAAAGTATGATACCACCACAATTCCAACTTTTGGTAAGTGACTAAGTTCTTTCGTTAGACCATTAATAATATGGTGTGACATTCCCGACATTGATAAGGCGACCCCCTACCCTATTCTAGCGGAAACCCCAACAATGAAGGAAATTCCTAACATTTCCACACTACTACTAATAAATTTATCCACAAAATGGTGTTCAGTATGTCAAAACATAAACCCAATAATTAATTTAGAAATAAAGAATAAAAAATCCATTTCTGCCATATACCAGGTTCCAATCACAATCATATTATCAAAAATATAGACCCCTGATTTTGTGGTATCAGCTAATGCGGATAAATAATCAAAACTTAATTGGCCCCTGATAACCGTGACTTGTTAAAAAGTTTTTAAAAGCATCAGTAATTTCATAATGGACTGTTCCATCATAATCGTAGTGCAGAACAAATGCTCCGGAAAAAGTGGCGATTTCATGGGCATTATCACTAGCATTTTGAACGGTCACATTAATAAATTCACCATTGGCACTATCCCAAAATTACCCCAGACCACCAATGCCATGTAAATGAGCCCAATAAACAAAGTTATTATCGGTGTTCCCATTAACATTTAAAACACTGGCCAAAATTAAGAAAACATTAATTTCAAACTTATATCAGGCAATAATACAAAAATTAATAAATCAAAAGTTGTAATAAAAATTCCAATTACTCATTTACGTTTACGAGTTAATTCGGGAATTTCCCCCGCTTTGACAAATTTTTGCAAATGTTCATCATAATATTCGCCATAAACAGAGTTTTTTTATCTTTCTTCACCCGTGCGGCATACCAAGTAATAAAAGCAATTAATAACCCGCTAAAATTACTCATCCAATAAAACGTCAAATAATTCCATCGGAAATGGCAATTTGCGCCCCGTTGGAAATCTTATTAATGGCATCGGCCGCCGTAAATAACACAAACGGATCAAGTGTGACTGCTAAACAACTAACTCCATTCCCCAGCATAATTACCATAAAAGCGGTTAACCCATCCCATCACAAACGACCGCTAATAATAATGGCATAATAAAGGGATAAAACGCAAGGGTTTCTTCACACATTCCATATACTGTTCTCCCCCTAGTAAAAAAATAAAGCTTGCTAAGAGAATAAAATAAATTTCTTTCCCTTTCATCTTCGCTAATAAGCAACCAATTTCCGCTTCTAACGATTTTGAATCCATTGTTACTTTTAAAAAAGCTCCAATTATTAATAAAAAGACAATTAAATCAGCACGATTAATAAATCCTTTAATTCCCTAATAATACAACGGACCATAAAAGTACTAAAAAAATTAATGGTATAGTCGTTGTAATCACCTTTATAAACGGTATTAATAGTATAGTTATCAAAATAACCACCAATTAAATTTCAAATTAAAATACTAATCTTAATGATAGCAAATGATAATTTATAACTTTGTTTTCAAATTTGGTTGATTTTCTTAGTTTCTAATAAAATTTAAGGCTCCTTTGTTTTAAATTGGATAAAAAAAGTGCTATTTTAAATTAAAATAGCACTTTTTTTATCTTAACAAATTTTATTAGAAAAAGCAACTTCACCAAATTTATAATAATTTTCTTATTTTTTATTTTTAAAAGCTTGGTATAAGTCATTTAACCGTTTTTCATACACACTATGTAATTTAGGATGGTAATAAACTGTTCCTAATAATTTATTTGGTAAATACTGCTGTTTAACATAGTCATTAGGAAAATCATGAGGATATTTATAACCTAAACCCCGGTTTAATTTCTTGGCCGATTTATAACTAGCATCACGCAAATGTAAGGGAACTGGATATACTTTCCCATTCATAATAACATCTTCATAAGCTTTAAAAGTTGCTAAATAAGCACTATTTGATTTTTCACTTAAACACATTTCAATTACTACTAATCCCAGAGGAATAATTCCTTCGGGCATGCCAATTTGGCGAAATGAATCAATTGCAGCTTTGACATGTAAGGAAATAGCGGGATTTGCCAACCCAATATCTTCATAACTAATAATTAACATTCTTCGTAATAATGCTTCATAATCCCCACTTGCTAATAACCGGCTAAAATAGTGGAGAGCTGCTTCCACATCACTACCGCGGATTGATTTTTGAAAGGCCGATTTTAAATGATGGTGTTCATCACCATAATGGGAATTTAATAAATTAGCAGTTGGTGAAATTGCCTTAACAATATCTAGATTAACTAATTCTTGGGGATATAAATGAATTGCTAATTCTAAAATATTAATGGCAACTCGTAAGTCCCCACTCGCTAAATTACAAATATAACTTAAGGCTTCATCGGTAATATTTAGTTTAATATCCTTTGATTTTTGTAAACTTCGTTTTAAACCACTAAACATTTCAGCAGCTGAAATAGGTTTTAACTCAATAATATTACTGCGACTTCGAATCGCGGGGTTAATGACAAAAAACGGATTTTCGATCGTACAAGCAAACATAATTAAATTACCATGTTCTAAATATTGCAAAAGGATGTCTTGGCGATCACGATTCATCCGATGAATTTCTTCTAAAACTAAAATATAACGATCATAATTTTCAGCTTTTTTAATAATTTTTTCTAAATCACTTTTTTTATCAATGGCGGCGTTAAAAATACTATGCTCAATCTTTAAATCATTTGCTAAGGCTAACGCAATACTAGTTTTTCCAATTCCGGGATTACCATAAAAAATTAAAGAACTAACAAAATTATTTTTAATCATCCGGGATAAAATTCCATTTTGATCATTAATTAAGTGTTCTTGACCAATTACATCTTGTAATGATTGTGGTCGCCATAAAAATGATAACGGCTGTTGCATCATTTTCACCTCATTTATCTACCTTAAATTATAATAGTTTTCTTGTTAATAACAATAAGGTAAAAAGAAAAATCCTTAACGACTAGATTGTTCGCTTGTTTTGGAAACAGTAATTTGATCTTTTTGTTTTTTGAGTAACCTGTGTTTTTCATTATTTTGTATTTTTTTATATAAATAAAAAGGTCGATGATTTATGCGCATTATTATTGCTTTTATGTTTAAAAAGATCTTGATTAGGAGCATCCTTTCCATAATAGTTCCGTTGATAAATGTCTCATTTTTCCTTTTCCATTTGCTCTCATTCGGCTGATACCCCTTTTTCATAAGGTTGATATCTAATATCAAAACAGACATATAAAAATCAACGAAAAAAGATTCGTTTTCAATAATAATTTTTCATAATTTTCATTTATCTTTTTTTCATTGCGGCACAGGTGGTTCTGGTTTTTTCCTAAACATTTTTTCACCCTCTCATTTAAAAATGTCACCACTTTCGTTGATTACATTTTAAATATTCTACTTTTGTTATACTAAATTTCGTATTTAATATCAATTGCTTC
Organism: Spiroplasma mirum ATCC 29335; assembly: GCF_000565195.1. Lineage (NCBI taxonomy): Bacteria > Bacillati > Mycoplasmatota > Mollicutes > Entomoplasmatales > Spiroplasmataceae > Spiroplasma > Spiroplasma mirum. The sequence goes on from NZ_CP006720.1 coordinate 739,915, forward strand.
AACCGCCTTTTTGACTGTTTCTTTAATAGTTTGACATGAACGATCAAATCCTTTTTGTTCTTAACTATTAATATGTAAGATAATAATCCGACTTCATCCATTTTGGTTAACAATCGCGGGAACTCCAATATAAATGCCTTTTTGACCATATTCACCATCTAAATAACCACCAATTAATAACGTGGCATTTTCACCACGCATAATAGCACGCACAATATATGCTAACGCAACTCCGATGCCATAAAAAGTTAATTTTTTCTTTTCAATAATTTTATAAGCCATATTAACTGCTTCTTCGCGGCATCATTCTAATTCCGCTCGGGTAATTTTACCATCTTCAATGTAGTCACTAATTCGTTTCCCCATAATTGTCCTGGCACTTCACGGGACAATTGAAGAGTCTCCATGTTCACCTAAAATATAAGTATGAACAGAAGATGATGGGAGCACATTTAATTTGGTTCCCACTAACCGACGTAAGCGCGAAGAATCTAAAATAGTTCCTGACCCTAACACCCGGTGGTGATCATAACCAGTTACTTGTTAATAAACAATTGTCATGACATCAACAGGATTTGAAGCAACAATTGTAATTCCGCTAAATCCTTATGCTTTAATCTGCAAAGCAATATCTTTCATAATTCAAGCATTATCGGCAACCATGTCTAATCTGGTTTCCCCTGGTCGTTGGCGACGACCAGCCCTAATTACAACAATATCAGCATCTTTACAAGCAGGATAATCTCCCCTGAACTTCGACACTAACAAATGCCTTTTCTAATACTGCGTTACAATCAGCAAAATCAAGGGCATTTCCTTCCGCCAGGTCATGGTTAATATCAATTAAAACATATTCTGGTAGTAACCATTGGTTAATTGAAACATATAAGAATGAAGTTCCGACGCTTCCACATCTTACTAATACAATTTTATGATTTTTCATTATTTATTCTCCTTATTTATTGATTGTCTTTCTTAATAACATAATTTATGTTTCCATTATTGTCTCATCTCATTTTTACTTTATAATAACTTTTTAAAATAAGATACCTCTTTTTAATAAAAAATTTTAAAAACAATTGGCAAATTAGTTACCAACAAGTTAAATAACCATTAATTTTCAATTTATTTTTTATAAAAACATTTTATAATATTTATGTAGAACTTTATGAAAAATAAGGGAAAAGAGAGTAGTTCAAATGAAAAGAAAATATCGCCAGAACCGTAAGATTAAAAAAATATTTAAATTTAAAGGCCATTATGAGGCCACCACCCTCGCACAAAATTTTGTGCGTTATGTTACCGACCCCTTTCGGGAAGAAGGCGGCTATGATATTATTGATGTTGAAAATGAAATTTATCAAACAGAAATTACCACTGAAGAAGGTAATTCTTACACGGTTGCAATTAGTACTCAATTTGATTATGAAGAAGATAGTGAAAAAATTAAAGAGATTACCAAATATCAAGTTGATAATGACCTTGATTTTATTTTATATACCATTGGAGATCACCATGACGAGCAAGAAACAGACTTTTTAGAAAGTTTAGGATTAGTATTAAATGAACAATTAATTGGAATGGTTTTTGATTTGAAACGGTGAAAAAAAGGACGCAAAAAAATCCCACCGAATGTTAAATTTCGCCGGGTAAATGATAATAAACGCCTAAAAGATTTTAGTCTTATTTTAAAAAGCGCCTTTGGTTCAAAAAGTTGAGATTATGCTTTTTACAAGACCTTATTAAAATTAAATAAGGATGAAACAATTTGTCAAATTGACTTATTATATAAAAATAACCAGCCAGCAGGAACCGGGAATATTTATTTTGAAAAAGAAATTGCGATTATTGATGATATTGCCACCCACCAAAACTTTCGCCACCAGGGGCTAGCAAAATTAATGATTAACAATCTCTTAACAACCGCTTGAAATAATGACTATGATTTAGTCGGTTTAATTGCCACTCCCGAAGGGTTTAATATGTATCGCAAACTAGGTTTTCGCCCAATTAAATTATATTTAAACGAATATGTTACCAGAAGTCAAACTAATAATCTTGAGCAAATTGCGAAAAAAATTAGTCGGGGTAAAATAAAAACCTTACAAAATGTTAATTATCAACAATTAATCAGCCAAGTTGGTAATAAAAAATGTCATGGCTGTGAAAACATAATTAATGACCCTGAATATTTAATGGCTTATCACTTAACTAATGACTTTGAAATTAATGTTTACCACCAAAATTGTTATAAATTAAATGCAAAAGATAAGTGAGTTATTATGGTCAACCAAAAACAATCGTAACCAAGATTAAAAGTTACGATTGTTTTTTACTAGGTGCCGTGGTTGTTTCCTTGGCAGCTTTCACTTCCATTTTTGATAAATGTTCTAAACTATCTTTAAAAGTTTCTTTGTTAATACTTGTTGAGCGAAAATCATCAGGTAAATCAACTAATTTCTGACGGTATTTAAACCAATAATGAACAAGAATTGGAACAATAATGCAAGATGAAATTAAATCATTTAAACCAATAAACACAAAGAAATAAATTGGGTTTCCAGTTGCCATACTTACACCATAACCAATTCCAATTAATGGTAAAATTACTAAGAAAGTTCGTAAACTACTTGTAAAAGTTCCTAACATTGATTTATTAATTCCTTGAAATAAGGTTAACGCAATATAAGTAAAGGCACAACAAGGATAAGTCATAAAGTTAATTATTATTCACCATCGATATTGGGGAACATATTCTTTGGGAAAGGCAAAGGCTTGCATCATTAACCCGCCAAAGCAAATAAAGACCACGAGCATTAAGGTAAACCAAATAATAATCAAAATACTTACCCGTTTTAATACCTGTCAGATCCGGTTATATTTTTTAGCACCATAATTATAAGCAATAATTGAACGGGCTCCCTGGGTTAAACCAATCCCCGCCGATAAAACAATTGTCATTCACGGGGTAATTGAAGAATATAATTCCTGTAAAATCGAAATCCCGTTATTATAACTTTGGTTTGGTAATTGCACAACTAAAGTTGTTAGGGCAAACGAAGTAATCACTAACGCCGCATTATTAATAAAATTTGGTAAACCTGCTTTCATAAACGCAACAATATTTTGTCATTTTAAAAATAAAATGTCTTTTCAACCAAATTTCAAATAACTACCTTTAACACCAAACACAATAATTAAACCCCAAATAATTTGGACTAGTCAAGCAAAAACAGTTCCCAGCATTGCCCCAGATAATTGTAAGTGACACACGCACATAAAGAAAATTCCAGCCCCACAGTTAACTAGTAAGGATGACAAAATCATAATTACCACCCACAGCATTTTTCCTTCACTGCGCAACATTGACATAAAAAAATAACTTAAAAACATTAAGGGAGCGGCGGCTAATAACGGAATTGTATAAGTTCAACATAAATGTTCAGTAATAACATTATAATGACTCCCCATTTGCGAAGTAATAAAAACGGCATTTCAACCTGGATAAACAATACAAAAAACGCCAAACGCGGTGATACAAGAAAATAAGATTGTTGAAGTAAAACCATTTCCTGATAACTCTTTCATTTTACTAATATTGCGTCGACCATAAGCCAATGAAAAGTTCATCGCCGTTCCCATCCCCATCATGACACTAAACGCCCATTGCAAGTTATAAGTTTGACTTGCATATTGGGTGGCAATATTAATATATGATTGCATTTCTTTTAGGGGAATTTCAGTTACAATCTGAGAACCAGTAAAATGATTTAACGCGTTATAAGCATCAACATAAAATGGGTCTTTCATCGCATCCGGAGCCGCAAATTGTAAGGCTAATGTTTTATCAATGATATTATAAAAACCTTGAATGATCATCAATAAAACAGTAGGAATACAAAAATACGCAATGGTTAATCATGGTTTGGCATACCGTAATTTTTTTTCACGCGCAGTTAAAATAACTGATGTCATAGTACCTCCTCTCTATTTTATTTTTTACGATAAAAACAGTTAATGATATTTAATAAGACTACGTACTAGTTTTTACTAAATATTAATAATATTATAGTCCAAAAAAATAAAAAAGGTGGGGAAAATAACTTTTTTCTAATTATTTTCCCACCCTATTTAGTATTACCTATTCGCCAGGCTGGAATAACACAGAAGCTTTTCCAAAATCACGGTTGACCGAAAAAAGCAACCGGTCATAGATTTCGGAAATATTAGTAATGTACGGTTGAATTTGGGTTAAAAAAATTCGTTTTTCCATTGAATTATAAGCAATTGTTTTAATATTATCATTTTGTTTTGGTAAGTGAATAATTAATGAATCAGGTGTTTTATTAATTATTTTATAATTATAACGCTCAGCAATGGCAGTTAAATCACTTAGAAATGCTGGTTCCATTTTTAGCTTGGCGATATTTTAACCCTCGTAAAAAACTCATCTCTACTAAATATTGGTAAACATTTAAATGATTTGAAAAATGAGCATTTTCCGAAATATAACCAATAATTTGTTTGGCGGGAGTGGAAGCAGATTTCATCCCGTGAATAAATAGTTTTCCTTCGGTTGGAATAATTGCCCCAATAATTGATTTAATAGTTGTTGTTTTCCCCGAACCATTAGATCCAATAAACCCGTGAATTTTCCCCTTGCTAACAGTTATCGCAATATTATCAACAGTTTTAAAATCTTTAAATTTTTTGGTAAAATGACGGATTTCAATTGCCAAATTAGGATCAGCCACGATTTTATTTGTTATTTGTAACATCTTTTTTCATATTAGACAAAATCCTTTTTACATACTCTTCAAATTACTAATCCCAATACTCCTAAGGAAATGAAAACATAAGCCGCATACATTCCCCCTAAACTATGAATTGTTTGGGCTTGGTTAAAATGACCAGCAATGTAGTATAAAGTATAATCAATGGCATTATTTTGATAATTCACTTCTTTAACAGTTGGGGGTAATATAGTTATTTAAGGGTAAAAACATTCCTGACAATGATGAATTTTCAACCGGACGATCATTTCCAGTTCACATAATTACTCATTGTTATCAAATATTTAAATATCCCATTAATTTATATTTTACAATTGCCCCATCAATATCACTTTTTGTAGCAGTTCAATAATCCGGCGAACTATCCAAATCGTTTTGATCACCATTATAAATAGTTGTTAATGTATAATTAAATAATAAATTAGCAAATTTATAAACTGTTGAATATAACCCATTAACTAAATAGGCTCCCGCTTGTTGATAACTATAGCTATCATAATTTTCTTGTACTAAATTTTTAATATCATCAATTAAAGCACTTTCCCCCAGAGAGGAAAGTGAAATCGCGCTTGTTAGCGCATTGATTAATAATTGGCACTTTAACTAGTTCCATAATTACTACTATTCGTAGTTCCATATACCATGCTAGATACTGTTGCTAGTGAATTATTTAAGAATTTACTATCATAGGTTGCTTTTAAGAAATGATAAATTTTTTTGTCTCGGACTGTTGGTAATAAATCAGGGTTAATAGCATTTGGACTCGCCGAAGTTATTTTCCCTTTTACTTCTGTATCATTTTTAATCATAATTGTGGGAGATCCGCTAGCTGTTTTTAACGCTGCTTGGTAAAACTGATTAATTAAATTAAGACCTTTATTCAGATTATTATTAATTTTAACTGTTTTACTAATATTATTGACAATGTTAAAATCAGCACCATCAAGAATAATTCCCCCGTTGTGATCATTAAATTGCCCAAATTTAACTAAGTCAGAATACTTGTTTCCTTGGCTAATAAATCACATATAAAAATTATTTCAGTTATCATACCTCGTTGCGGTTGCCAAATATTCTGTTAGCGCATTATTTAGTTGCGTTGCAAAAGTTGTTGCGTTAAGATTAGGTGCTAAACTATATATTTGGTTATTATAAATCCCCCGTAAGCTATCATTAAAACTCAAGCGAACATTTGGTGTATCATCCGTTGCTCATAATGGTCATCCGGTTGGGTTTGTTAGCGCCGTTACTAATTGCTTACTTGGATATGTGCTTTTGCTACAATTATCTTAAAATTTTTCCCCAGGTTACTTGTATTATTTAAATACATATTACATACGAGAATTATTAGAAGCATTATAAATCATCGGAATAATTGCTCCAATAATTGATAAAAACCCAATCACAAATAAAATTCCTATGACCCCTTTTGAATTTAGGCATAGCGATAATAGAATAGCAATGGTAGATAATAATAATAATAATTGGACAATAAAACTCGTTAAGATCACATAGACAAAGCGCCCCAGCGCATAATTACCAAAGGAATAAACCCAATCCCCACAAGCGCCATACTAATTAAAATGGGGAACAGTAAAATAAGCACGGGATATAATAAACAAGTTAATTGTAAAGCCAATTATTTTTCAAAAATCATTTTTACCCGCGAAATGGGAATCGAAGCAAAGATTAATAAGGTTCCATCATCTATTTCATCACGAATAATTTGGGTTGATTTAAAAGCAATATACATTGCGCAAAAAGTGAAGTAAATAATATAAAAAATTCACGAATATAACACATAATTTTCTGAAATTGTGACTGTTCAATCACGAGCATCACGAATAATATTAGCGGCAATCGAAACTACCATAATTAAATGTAGTAAAAATATTAAAATAAACATTACATAAGTTGAGGATGATTTTAACATTTTGATCAGCGTATAGCGAAACATTTTTAAATTAAAAATGTCTTGTAGTTTTTCCTTAGTTTTTTCAGAGTTTCAAGGTTGCTTAACAGTTTGTGAACTGTTAGGGTTATTAGTCATATAACTCCTCCGTTTCTAAACTAATTATTTAATTATAAATTAAAACCAAGCAATTACCAAAAATATTTTAAAAAGAAAAACAATGAGTAGTTACTCATTGTTTTCATTAATTACCACTGCTGGTTTGGTTAATCGGTCTAGTTTAATAAACTTATGCATGTAAGTTAGAATTACCCCAATAATTGGTCCCGAAATAAACGTCATAAAGATTGTTCCAAATCCTAAGTAATTACTAAAAAAAGCAAGTTTTAAATCTCATGGTCACGAGCAGGCGAGAATTAAAATGATTCCGACCAAGGCTAAGCATAAATCAGCAATTATCCGCGCTAATTTATAATTCATTTTGGTTAACCGATGGAGCTCCATTGATAATGCATTATATGGTCCAAATAACATGTTGGCATATACTGCAAACGCAATCCCAAAGCAATAAATTATAAACGCGGCCATAAAAATTAAGGTGCGTTCTAAAATTCCCATATGACTAATGCGATCACCAACCGTTCCGCCTAAAAATAAGAGGTTTAACTGAACAAAATAAGCTCATACAAATAAAGGAATTAAATCTAAAACCATATAGACATTTCCTTCCATAATTACTTTATTATCTTTAGTATGGCGATATTTAATAATAACATTGATAATGCGCATAATTGTCGCTACCCCAAACATACAAACATAAAAAATCATTAGAAAATATGAATAATGCCTTAGCTCATCGGGACCTAAGGCTCCTTTATTCTCACCAGTTTTTGTAATATTAATTAGCACACTTAAAAAAGCAAAGTTTGTAATATCAACTTGTGAAGCACCAACTCTGGTATTCATATAAAGGGCAATCCCTAGTCCAAATAAGTAAACTCCAACAATATAGATTATAAACCGGATTAAAATAGTTCGTCAGTTGTTTTTTCAGTTTATTATTTCTCTTTTAAAATATAGTTGCATAATTTAACAATGCTACCTCCTTAAAATATAAATATTTCTGCAATAAGAATATGACAAGATTATCTTAATCTATTTATCATACAATTTCAAACTTCTTTGCTTAGCTTTTTGTTTTTTTATTTTTTTAATTGAGGCTTTAATATGTTCACCGCGCGTTTTTCGTTTTAATTCAGCAATTTCTGCTTTCCGTTTTTTCTTATACCCAGGTTTCACTTTTTTCTGATTATTTTTTGTTGGATATTTGTTAATAATTTTATTAATTTCATGGTTTGGCTCTGATGTCGATTTTTTTGCCATCGGAGTTAAATTAGCAACCACCAAGTCATTCCCCCGTCATTTCATCACTTGGAATTCAATTCCCTTACTTTTTAATTGTTTAACTAAGTTTAAATTTTTAGTATCATATAAAACATAACTATACCCATGGTAATTAGCTCGACCAGTTCGCCCACTGCGGTGAATATAATATTCTAAATCTGTTGGTAAATCAATTGAAATCACATGACTAACCCCATCAAGATCAATTCCACGGGCAGCAATATCACTGGCAATAATATATTTAAATTCCAAATTCTTAATACGCTTAATTGTTTGCATGCGAGTACGGGGCGCTAAGCCAGCATGGAGCTGCGTTACTTGGTAATTATTTTTTAATAATAAATCATAGTATTGTTCAATCATTTCTTTTTTATTAACAAAGATAATACATAAGTACGGGTTAAGCGTAGCTAATAATTTTAATAAAACACTTGATCGTTCTTGGTGTTTAGTGGGAATTAAAATATGTTCAATGTTCTGGTTAGTTGCCAAGTTATCGTTAATTTCAATTAAATGAGGATTAGTTAAATATTTTAGTAAAAAAGGACGAAGACCAGGAGCAATTGTGGCGGAAAAAACTGAAATTTTCACATCCGGACTAACTTTACTTAAGACAAAATCAACATCTTCAATAAATCCTAAATCAAAAATCATGTCACATTCATCAATAATAAAAGTTTTTAACTTCCCAAAATTAAGAGCTTGGTGATTAAACAAATCTTTTAACCTTGTCGGTGTTGCCACGATAATTTGGGGTTGGTGCTTAGTCAGCTGATCAATTTGACGGTTAATATCCTCGCCCCCAATATAATAACCAGTTCTTAACGCAGGATTATATGTTTTAAAAAAACGAATGTTTTCATAAATTTGTTTTGCTAACTCTCGCGTCGGCGCAACAATCACGCTTTGAAGAGCAGAACTATTATAATCTAAATTATTTAAAATTGGTAAAATAAAGGTATGTGTTTTCCCCGTTCCGGTGTGTGATTTACAAATAACATTTTGGTATTTTAATAAATACGGAATTACTTGTTGTTGCACAGGAGTGGGACTATCAAACCCTAAATCTGTAATTCCGGTCATCAGAAATTTTTTTAAACCAAAATCAATAAAATTATTCATTGTTATCACTCACTTTCAAACCTATGCTATTATAACATATTTTATTTTAAAGTTTTTACTATAAATATGTAATATTTAATGGATTGAACAATAAAAAAGATATTTAAATAAATTAAATATTATTCTTTTATACCTGTGGTTTTAAATTTTTAACATTTGGTTGTTTTTGATAACGTTCTTGATGGAGTTCTTTTTGGTGATCAAACTCTTTTTGAGCAGCACTAACATTTTTATCTCAGTAATCAATTGTTCGTTGTAAATCAGTTTGGGGAGCAACACCGTGTTTAATTTCGGTTTTAATTTTTTTGATTGCTTTTTTACTTTTTTTAGTATTTTTTTTTAAGAGCTTTCTGTGCGTCAATATATTCAATTGAATAAGTACGAGTCATTGCTTTAACCATTCTAACAGTAACATATGAAGATAATAAAATTAAGACCGGTACCGCTACTAACAGTGCAACCATAATCCCTCCGGTTACTTCGGCAAAATTAGTTCCATTTGCTAATTTATAATCTTCTGGTCATTGGATAACACCGCTGGCTTCACTATGTCCCTGTGCTCAAGTTTTTAAATCAAACCATTGGTTATTTACTTCAATATTAGAAGTATATCCTCAAATAAATGACCCTGATGAGGCTAAACTCATTACTTTTCCTAATCCTAATTTACCAATTAGTTGGTAACCATTACCACTAAATTCTTTAATATCATTAATATTAGTGGGAATATCCTTACCATCCCAATAGTATCCTTCATAATGTTTTCCAAGAACCGCCAAGATCCCAATTAAGATGATGACCGTGGTTATTCACATCAAACTAATACTTCATTTTCCAAATGATTTCATATATTTTTCCCCTCTTTTCATATAACAACTCTATTATAGACCTATTTCTTAAAAACCTTACTAATATATTTACTAAAATTAGAAATATATTAGTAAGGTTTTTAAGAAATAGCAATGACTAACAAAAATTAGTTATTGCTATTGTTATTCCTTAATTTTAATAATTACTTACTTTTTTTATTTTTACTCGCACTTTTTTGTGCTTTTGATACTGGTTTATCTTTTCCATGTTGTTTTTTAGTTGCGGTGGCTGCATTTTTTTCCATTAATGTTTTGACATTCGTCATTACTGCACCCGCGCTACCGTCTTTTCCTCGATAGTCTTTTGCTGTTTTAATATAAAAATCGCCCATTGAACGAACAATTGCCCGTTTCATTGCCGGAGTTGATAATCCAATTGATTGCTGTCTAATTTCATTTCATTTTGTCTCAATCTCTCTTTGACGTTGAACTTTTAATTTTGTAGACCTGTTATCTCCATTTGACGCCATGTAGTTTTAGTCTCCTTTCATGCGTAAATACATATAATATTATTATACCTTTTTTTGCTTAATAACCAAAAATAATTTGCAAGATAATAAAAATTATCTTACTCTTGATAGATTGGTGGTAAGGTTATTTTAAAAATACTACTTTGGCACTGATCATTAAGTTTATCAGTTCCATATATTTTAAACTAGAAATCTCTAGGCACTGGGAAGTGCTAAATCAAATGTTTCACTCCCAAAGTTAGTTCCTTTTTCGTCATTATAAATTTCATAATCATATTGGGTTGGAAAACCTCACTGCTGAACTGCTAATTTTCCCATTACCCGGAAAAGAATTTTTTTCAAATCTTGGTAATTAACTTTTGTCAAATTATTGATTTCTATATAATCCGCAATTTTTATCTTATTTTCTGGATCATTGGGATTATATAAAAAATTAGTAAAATAAGATTTATTTGCCGGAACAACCGTTAAATCTAAGTATCAATAAAGTGGTGATGGTGTCCATCTGTTGTATAACTTCCATAACGAAAACTAATAGTAATTTTATAAAGACCAGGAGTTTTAAAAAGTTCATTAGTAATATTTTGATCATTAATTTGTATTCGAATCAGCGAAAATTTACTACTATTATAAGTAAAAACTGGGAAAACACTTTCATTACTTAAATTATATTTCACATAATTTGTTTTTAAAAATACCTCTTCTAACTGCTGAACACTAAAGTTATTTTGTTCAACCACTAATTTAGCATTCCGTGAAAATGGTTGTAACCCCCGATAAATGGCAGCGTCCATCGGATTAATAATAGGAATGTTGAATTTAATTGGGTTACTAAATTTATCATGGTACTGAAAACTAGCAAATAAATGAGTATATTCCGGCGGTTAAAAAAATAAACTCTGTGGCTATTTGATTATTATATTTTAAATTAATCTCTGGGTTAATTTTAAATTCATATAATCAAATTCTTCGCCATTTCGATAAATAAGTTTGTCAAGTTTATCTCCAAACACATTTAAAATGGTGTAAATGATATTAGTTAATGATTCACCGACATAAAAACCACCCAAAGGTCCAATATACACCAAGCCAAATTAATGGTGATTAAGCACATTAATGACAAAATCATATTCTTTCTCATTTTCAACTGGATCTGGATTAGGCTTTGGTTTGGGAGTTGGTCAAGATGAATTAGGGGATGAAGTTGTTGAACAACTAACAGCAAGACCAGCGGCACCAAAGATCATAACTAAAGTACTTAAAATACTTATTATTTTTTTCATATTGTTTCCCTCCCCTAGTTTTAATGTTTAAGTTATTATATCATAGAAAAAAATTAAAAAGAAAGCTTCCGAGGAGGTAGGTAGTTGTTTCCTATTCAAATTAAGCTTGTTAAATAAAAAGCATTAAAATTAAACAAAAATTTTAATACTTCTTAAAATGGAATAATAACTATGATTATTTACGGTGTTGACCATAATAGACAGTTTTCCCATGTTTGCGATAATAATGTTTATCAAGGAGTTCTTGACTAATTTTATTGATATTCTGGTTCAGCCCATAAACCTTTATAAGCCATTTGAGCTACAATCTCTAAAACCTTCGCCATTTTGACAGATACTAACGGACTATTGCCAAAAGTAAAGGGGCCATGTTTATTACATAAAATTGCAGGCATTTTCTGGGGACCCAAATTATGGGCCCTAAATATTTTAGCAATAATAACCCCTGTTTCATATTCATAATTTGTTTTAATTTCGTTCATTTTTAAATGGGGAATGTAAGGGATTGGCTCATAAAAATTATCGGCATGGGTTGTTCCGAGCAGTGAAATATCTAATCCAGCTTGTGCTCAGGATGTCGCATAAACTGAATGGGTATGAGTAATTCCTCCTAAATCTGGATATTTATTGTAAAGATATAAATGGATTGGGGGGTACCAGTGGAAGGATTTAACTTACCTTCAATACTATTTCCTTTTAAATCAAGAATCACCAAATTATCAATTGTTAACTCTTCATATTTAACTCCTGATGGTTATTAAACCATCAGGCCCTTGTCCCGGTCAATGTCACTAACATTCCCTCAGATAAAAGTAAATAAATTATATTCAACTAACTTTAAATTTGAGATTAAAACTTTTTGTTTTAATTCTTCTAACATTATCCTCACCCTGCTTTTCGAAACTGTTTATTAATAAAGCTAACCGCTGTTTGTAATTCCTGCACTGGCTCGTTATTATCTTCATACCATGCTTTAATCATAAATGAACCTTAGTAATTAACTGTTCGGAGATATTGTAAAATTTTTACAAAATATACACATCCCGTCCCAAATGGCACCTTTTTAAATTTATCAGGATGATGAGAACTAACCACGATAGTATCTTTTAAATGAAAACCAACAATTTCGTTAATTCCGATTGCAATTTCCTTTGTAACTTCCTCACCAACTCAATCAGTTAAATTACCAACATCCGGATAGACACTTAACCACGGACTAGGACATTCTTTTTTAATTGTTAAATATTTAGTAATTGATGAAATAAAAGTATCATCCATTGTTTCAATTGCTATCATTACCCCATAACAATTAGCAAGTTTTAAACCTGCTTTCAAATTAGTAAAAAATCATTTTCGTGTTTCGTTATCTTTTATTTCATAATAAACATCATAACCTGCTAATTGAATAATCCGAACTTTTAACTTAACAGCTAAAATAATACATTTTTTAATAATGCTAAAGCAGTTGTGCGAATTGTTTCGTTATAACTACCCAAAGGATATTTCCGGTGCCCAGAAAAACAAATTGAGCGAATTTTAATTTGATATTCACTTTGCAACTTATTTAAATTATTAATTTCTTGATCACCCCAATCCAAGTCCGCTAGACGTTCTGGTGATTCATTAATGGATAATTCGATAAAGTCAAAATTAAATTGCTTGGCAATCTTAAATTTTTCTGACCAGTTTCCTTTGGGTAACGCTTTTTCATAAATCTCCACTTGGTTACTAATGTTAAACATTGTTTAGTTTTCTCATTTCGCTTGTAATAATTTTTGAAATGTAATGGCTGCTTGGTGTGGGTCGTTGTGATCACGAATAGCGCGACCAGCAATAATAATATAAATTGGATATTTACTAAAAAGATCTAAATCATTAGCTTCGATGCCACCCGTGATGGTAACTTTAAAACCAAGATTAATTAGCTGTTCAATTTTTTGAATCTTCCGTCGTTCATTTGGCACCCGCAGCTTGAACATCGCGAGCACGATGATAAACTACCTTTTCAACACCAAGGGCTTTTCATTTTTTAGCTTGTTCAAAGGTTCACACGCCAGTTAATTCAATTTGCATTTCTTTGTGATATTCTTTACTAATTTCTACAACACCGGCAATCGTCGCAAGATCAGCACAACAAATAACCGTAATAATATCCGCCCCGGCGGCTAGTAACATTCACCCCAGAATTTTGCCAGCATCATCAATTTTACCATCCGCTAAAATAATTTTATTCGGATAATGTTTTTTAATGGTTTTGATAGCATTAATTTCTTCAGCACATAATAAAATTGTCCCAATTTCAATAATATCAACGTCCAAACCAACAAGGGCTAAGTTATCAAGAGCTTCTTGTAGTGTTAAAGTATACAATGCAATTTGTAAAAGTGGTTTTTTCATTTCAGTATCCTCCTATTTAACATATTTCATATAATCAATTTTTTTAATAATAGTCATCACTTCGGTTGGGAAATTAGCTTGAATAATTTGATCAATTACCGCCGGGTTTTCAAAAATTGCGAAATTTGTGGTAATGCTAAACTTAAATGAGTTTCGGCATCAACCGCACAAAGCCAATTAATAAACTAACTGGTTGGTTATCAGCAAATAGCACTGGTTCTGTTAAGGAAACTAAGCTAAAAGCATTTTTTAAAACCCCTTCTTTGGGGCGCGTATGGGGCATCGCTAATTTTGGTGCAATAATATAATAGGGTTTAAAAACAATTTTAACCGCTGCTTCTCAAGTCGCGGCGGTATGATGAAGCAAAATTGAATTATTAGTTAAGAGTGATTCTAAAAAATCCAGTTGCATTCCCCTATATATTATATAATTCTTGTGATTTTCATTAGATTCATCAGGTATTAAAAAAGGAGAATGTGTAGTAATAATAACAGTTATATTTTTATTTTTTACACTTTTTCAAAATATAATTAATAATTTTCATTTGCAATAAAGGATGAACATTTTTATCAATTTCATCTGCCAACAAATTAAAAGTTTTATTAGGTTCTTTTTCACTTAAATTTAATAAAAAATTAAATTTATATAAAAATCAAACTAGTGCTTTATATCCATCAGAATTTAATTTAATTTCAACATTTTCATTATTTTTATATTTAAGTTTATGAACAACTTGAAGTTTAAAAATTAAACCATCAAAATTAAAATGAGAGTAAGCATAAATATCAAAATTACTAAAAAGATTTTTAACTATGTCATTAGTCTGATTTGCCATTTGTATTTTTATTAACTCTTTTCTATTAAATGCAGTTGGATTTTCAGTTTGCGTAAATAAACTAGCTAATTCTCTTCCAAATTTTACTAATTCTGGTGAGAGAAATAAAAGCATTTTAAATGTAGAGTCATAATTGGGATCAGTCGCGAATCATTTAATGAAGATAAATCATATCTCATATTTATGTTATTTTCTATTGCAGAATTATTAATCATAGATACAACTGACTTATGATTAAAGATTTCTTCAATAAATTTTATATTTTTAAAAATTTCAGCAATTTCTAATCTATTTAAAAGTGCATTTATCTTACTAATTTTCTCTATATTTTCATCGGTTACATCAAATAATAAGTATTTTTTATTATCCCTATCATTTATTTTATATGTATATTTTGCATTAATAGAGGATTTTTTTTAAAAATAAGAGGTTATATTATAAATTAATTTTCCTAAAAATATAATATTGCCATTACTATCTTTCTTTTTAAAACCATTATGTGTGTCTAAATCTTTACTTATTAATTTTTTAGTATCTGTAAAAAGATCTGGAAATTTTCAATTGGAAAATTAATTTTTTTGCAAATATTTTTAATCTCTTTAATTTCTTCTTCTGCATAAGTCTTCCTCATAAGTAAATATAAGATTTCGGATCTTTTTACTAGTTTCATCTATATCATCGCAATATTCAGTTAATTGAGGAATATCACTTTCATCAAATGGAGTAGAATTACTAAAAAATTCAATAGCTTTTAAAATATTAGTTTTTCTAGAGCCATTTTCACCAATTAAAGTAACAACTGTTCCTTTTTAAACTCTATTTCTAACTGGTCAAAACTATAGTTTTATAATTTTTAATTTTATATTTTATCATATTTTATTATCTTATTATATTTTTTATTTAATTTACATGAATTATAAATATTTTTAAAAAAATATTTAAACAGTCTTTTTGACTATTGTTTTTAACATCTAATTTATTTGATTATTATAAATATAATAAAACACTATCATAAAAATTATTATAATTTGCTTCCCACATTTAATAATTTTTTAAAAAAAAATATTAAAAAGAATTAATGATATTAATTATCATTAATATATAATTGGTCAAAAACAATATCTTATAATTAAATAATTATGGTAATGTCTTTTTAAGGGATTAATATAAAATAATATAAAAATAAATCAAAAATAAAATTTTTATTATCGTTTATTTAAAACGTATTTTATTTTTTGATAATTTAAATTATAATATGCTTTCTGTTTTTTATTAAATTACCTAAAACAATACTATTAAATCTAAACTTAAAATTAATAAAATTTTCTAAAAAAATAAATAATTTTACTAATTTTTAACTAATTAAAAAATAATCTTTATCTAATTTTTTGTCTATTTTTTTGTTTAAAAATAATAAAACTTTTAATTCTTAAAATGTGTTATATTTTAATTGAAAAAATTATATATTCTGTTACTTTTAAATCCAAAAATTAAGAATATTAGCTACGGGAACGGATTCATAAGGAGGAATAAATAATGAAAAAAAATTATTAACATTATTATGTCCACTAGTAACTGCTACTAGTAATATCAATGGTTTTGAACTTATGAAGAACAATGATTATTAACATGTAACAAAAGTAACAAATTATCAACCAGTTAAATTAGATAAAATATTTAAATATGTATTTACCCGAACGATCACTTAAAAGTTCAGAAATTATTAATGTTCAAACTAAATAAGTAACGCCAATTGCATATGTTGGGGGCTATGTAACGATGGCAAATGATAATTGGGGTGCTCTTACTGCCTTGAATAATATTCATGAGTTGTTAAAAATAAATGATAATAACATTAGTTTAACTCCAATTACACAAATCAAAATTGATTCCTTATCAAAATATACAACAAATAAAATTTTAGTAACAACAAGCGATAGTAAAATCTATGAACTTGGCCAAAATGGTGTTTTGACTAACCTTCCTTACCTTGAAAATACTCCTCAATACTGGGATCAAGATAAAGTCCTTTTATTTAATCCGAGTTCATTACTAACGCCAAGCGGACAAGTAATAAAAATTAATTATACTTTTACAACCTATACTATATAATATATAATGATTAATTAACTTTTACAACTAACGATCAAAAATTATATTTATTATCTGCCGATGGTAAGATTATTGATTTAAAAATCCCTGGCATTGGGTTAGGAAAAATTGACAATACTTTAATATTTTACAATTTTAAAGACCATGATACTTATTATTTAAATATTTAACTAATTAAAAAATAAATAACTAGTGAGAATTTATTTTTTTAGGTTATTGTAAGGTAATACTATCTAAACAATAATCGGTATCAAAAATTCCAATTAAAATATTAACTCCCTTCGTTCCCTTGGCATTAATACTTTAATTTTGATAAGCATTTAAATAAGCAATCATTACTAAACGTTGGTAGGTTGTTATATTGGGCTGGATCGCAGGTGCATGGGGAAAAACTTACTAATAATATTTGAATAGTTATTAGCAATTTCAAAAGGTGGTTTAATATTAAAAAACTGGTGGTATTCATTTCACATTGTCCCCCATGTTTGATGATTAATAAATAAGCGAACAGTTATTCCATAGTAATTAGGTGTAAGATAGTTTTTCACATCCGTTGCTAGGGTCAAAGCATGAAAACATTTTGCTCATTATTAGTGATTAAATTTCCTAGCGGTGTTGTTAAACCAATTACTCCACATAAAACTAACAAGTGTTTCATTGGGTTCCCACCTTTTAATAAAATTATTATTTTATTATTCTCTTGGTTTAATTATATCGCTGTCAAAATTAACTTCTTTTATTAATCTTAAAAATTAAAATTGTTCAAAATTATTAATAATCTTAACGCTTCGTTCCCATTAAAAAAGCAAAGTAGGAACTAACACTAAATAGCCCGAGAAAAATTAGGGTTCCAAAAATTGGTTGGTAAATTGATAAAAATGATAAATTCCGATCAATTGCAGGGACAATTAGAAAAAAACCATAACTATTAATTTCACTTTGGGTATAAAACATATACACAATTCAGGTTAGATACTTTTGCGGAATAAAATAACCAAGCACAATCGTAGCTTTACTTGTTGCATATCCTAAGTCAATAAAAAAATCACCAAAAAAAAGAAAGAGCACTAAAATTAAGATATTAATTGACTGCACTAAGTAAATATTTTTTAACGCTCCCGAAACTAATAAGGATAGGAAGAACACCACTAGAATATTTAAAATAATTCCAAAAACAACACCCATTCACTGGTCAACCGTGTGCATTTGAAATAATCAAGTTTGCACAATATGAGGATGACGAAAGGAATCTAAGAAAAATAAATAACCAATGACTAATAATATCGCCAGAAAGTTAGTTGTGAACAAAACAATCAATAAAGCACTAATAAATTGGAACCGACTAATTCCAAAATTTTTTAGTTGTTTAATAAAAACGGAATCTCGTCATTCACAGATAATATACGATACTAAAAATAATAAAAATAAACTAGGTAATAACGTAAAAGCCGTAATTAGAATATAACGACTATTTTTTAAAATATTTTGGTACCATAAAAAATAAACCAGGGTCATTAAAACAATCGGGGCAATTAACATATAAATATAAGTTCTGGTTGTTTTTAAAACAGACTTAAAAATATATTTAATACAGCGGTGAAACATTAGGTGTTGTGTTTTTATTTTCATAAGCTCCTCCTAAACATTAACAGTTACACTATACCCTGGTTGAGGTAAATTATTTTGTAAAACTGGTTTAATCATTAAGGTAATCTGGTGATTAGTACTTTGTAAGTCTTTCACAAAATAATAATTTTGCGTAGTTTCTCCAATCCGATACCACTTACCTTCATAAAGATAATAAATTGCATAATAGTCTAAATTAGTTGCTTTGGTACTTTCTCATCCAAAACGAATATTATATAACTCCATATTATTAACCATTCGGTTAATAACATATTCTGCCGTCGGATTCTTAATTTCCAAGGGAGCATTATGATTGTTATTATTAGTTGTTGGTGTTGTGATTGTAAACTGCCCAACATTAAACTTAAACTTATTGGTTTGTGGTTTAATTTGCAATCCAATTTTAGCAATCCGATTGGCAGAGCTAACATTACTTAACTTATTCAAATTTAAATCAATTTTCACTCATCCCCCGGGTAATTTTTCACTATGATCTGGGGTAATACTTTGACTAGTAGGAATCATTGATTGTTGGTCAGTAGTAGTCACCCAAAAGTTTACTGTCGCATTACTATTATTATCTGACCCATCATAATAAATAAAACTAACTTGGTGGTTATTACTAATTAAATTAGTTCCCAAAATATCCCAGTCGTATACTTTGCTGTTATCTCACTGGGCTGGTAAAACTTCACCATTTTTATTGAAGCCACTACCAATAGCAATAGAATTACCCTTTTGGTAGATTGTATCATAATCATAAAAACCACTTAACGCATTAATATTTAATGGTTTATCTCGCTGAGATTCATCATAAATTTTTCATTGGTAAGTTGGTAAAATATCGGTTAGTCTCTTATTAGTTCAGGGATAATTATTAGCAACAATCGGTTGGCCATTTTGATCACGTTCCACAAACTGGACACCACTCCCGGTTGAAAAATTGGTTTGTTTGTTTAAAACTTGGTCTTCATCAAATAAAGTTGTTTGTTCTTTGACTAAACTACCAATCCCATAACTAGATGAATTATAACCTCCATGGCCTTGATAATCATAAATTTTTTGTTCTACAAATGGATCAACCTTTCCCTTATTAGAAGCTTTAATTCGGGGATCAGAAATAAACGCTGCTCGTTGGTAAGAACCACTAGGATTTAATCCTTGATAATCATTTAAAAATCGATTCGATTGTAAACCTTCATCATTACTACTAATAAAAGTGTTGGTTCCTGAAAATTGAATTGTATTAAATAAGTTAGTAACTTGAGTAGCAAATAAATATGCGCGGATGGGATTATTAACGCCGTTGGCCTTCGCTCAATTGTAAGCATCCGTTCCAAAAGTTCCAGCGCCAGCATCTAAATAAGTTGAAAAACTAGTATATACATCTTTATTATAAGAAGGTTTTCCTCCACGTAACTGTTCTTGGTAAGCTAGCTGACGAAAATCATAAGACCCAAAATACTTTGGATTAGCGCCTTCATCAATTATTGTGTGCAAATCACTAGGATGATAATTAGGATTATCTTTTAAGAAATCAACTGTTTTATCCGGAATCTCTCCAAAATTTAATTGAATTTCAGTGGGAGTAATTTCCCCGTTTGGTTTTTGATAACCACTTGTTGTCATTTTAATTGTTTCTTGGTCATCGTAACCATGACTTCCTTTCGAAACAGTAGCATCATTACGATAATAAATTACTTTTAATTTTTTAATATTCGGATCGGTCGCAGTACCAACTTTATAATTAAATTCCTTAATAATTTCATACATCGTATTATAATCCAAAATTGAACCATTCGGAGCAGCCCCATTTGCTTCATTATTAATAAACCAACCATCAAACCCATTATATTTGGCTAAGTTAATTAAAATATCAACAATTTTATAACTACCATCACTATTCTGAGCCAAAAAATCTTTCAACATTTCTTTTGTTAATCCGTGATAGCCATCTAAAAAAACATTTCCAAAAATAGGCGTTCCGTTAACATGGGCCGCATCAATTACATCGGCAGGCGGTGGAACAATTGGTCCTTCAAACCATGATCCCGACCAGTTAACATATTCATTAATATATTGTCAATTCAAATTAGTATTTTCAAAAGGATTTTTAGTTCCCACAATTGTGTTATCAAAAGTACGGTGTTTACGCGATGAAAAACCTAATTGGTTATACTTAATATTTTCATTTTGTTCTGAGGAATTATAAGTCGCGACATATTTTCGGGGTTGCAAAGGAACAACACTGCGATTATATTTGGCATCATAGTCAGTTGCAGGGTTTCATTCTAAAATTGAATTAAGACGTAAATATTTTTGGGCTAAAGAAGTAACCCCAAAATCTTGGGCATAGTTACCATTTGGCATAAATCCTTTATTAAGAGGCACGCCAGTTACTGCTTGTTTTTTAATATTTTGGTTTCACTGAAAACCGGTACTAAATTTGGAATAATCAAGATATCGCCCCTCATGAGCAGGAGTAATATTACCAAGTGGTACTTGGTGGGGAGAATTAGCTAGCATATTATGTTGGTCAGTATTATTAAAAGCAATCCCTTCCCCATACTGATCACTAGCCCAGTCAAAGTTTGGAAGACTGCTTAGATATTGGTTCCCACTGACACTACCAATTGAACATGATGTTAATAACATTGATGGTAAGGTAATTATTGTTGCTAAACTTAAATAAATTCATAATTTTCGCATCTGATCTTATCCTTTCATTCCCCAGGTAAAATATTTGGGGGTTAAATAACTAAAAATACCAATAAGAACAACAATACCAAGGAAGGGTTCTCACACTTGGTTAAAAGCAATAAATGAGACTTGATTAAAATCTTGAATAATTTGGCTAATTCCAAGCGAGTCTAAAAATTGATAGGAAGTAAATAACATGTTAAATCAAATAAAATATTTAGTTGGACATAGATAGCCAAGAATAATAAATGGTCACATTTTATTAGTAATTGTTGGCTGTAAAATAACATCTGAAAAGATTAATAAAAATAAAGTGACAATAGTTAGGGTTGCAAATGACCAATTCCGGTTTGAAATTGCCGTAGCCATTCACACATATAATAAGGTTAAGAAAAAAGTTAACATTATCATCCCCATGATATAAAGTAACCAAATAAATGGTCTAATATTAGAAAGCAATGGTAAGTGGAAATTAAAAATTGGAACTAGCGAATAAATATTATATAAAATAATATTGATTAAAACTGAGATACTAGTTAAAGCAAGGTTTAATAGAAAGACTACTATAATAATATGATATTGATGTAAATTAATTAACTTAATTTTTTTCAAAAACTGTTTTTGTCGTCACTCCACTAAATATAACCCTAAGTAAAAACTAGCAATAAAAACTGAAATTGATAAGAAGTTAATTAAAATGGGTGGTAGAATGACAAAAAAACTATAGGTATTTCATAACCACGAACATAGAATTGACAATAATCCAGAAAAAATAAAAACAAAAATGTAGGTACGCGGATTAGTAAAAATTACTTTAAAGAGTAAACTGGCTGTTTTATTAAGTTTCAAAAATGTTGGTTTACAATGGTCAATAAAATTACTCTTCATAGCCAACCTCTTTTTCAAAATATTTAATTAACATTTTCCGCAATGTCCCAAATTCTTGTAAAATAGTGTCGATATTTTGGTTTAGATAAACAAGTCCATCTTTTAAAATTATTACCCGGTCACACAGCATCTCAACTTCTTCCGGAGTATGCGAAACAATTAATAAATTAATCTTCTTTAATTGCTTTCATTCTTTGAAAAAATTGACAAGCTTAATTTGCATCTTTAAATCTAATCCGGTAATTAATTCATCTAACACTAAAATTTCTGGATCATTTAAAATTGATAAAAAACAATTAAACCGTTGCCGTTGTCCACCTGATAACGAAGCAATGTCTTTTTTTAAAATATTTTTTAATTCAAAAGCATCAATTAGCTGTTGTCCTTCCACAGTGGTTAAATAACCCTTCCCCTTATAAAATTTAATTAAATCCATCGGCGTTGTTCCCGCTGGTCAATAACCATCTTGAAATTGGATCCCGATTTTTTTATGAACTTTCTCATTATTATGGTCAATAAAATAAACATGGCCATTATTTGGTTTTAAAACCCCTGAAATAATTTCAACAAGGGTCGTTTTTCCACTCCCATTTGATCCTAAAATTGCGACTGATTCTGAATCAGCAATTTTTAAATTAATATTTTTTAAGACTTCTTTTTTGCCATAACTTTTACTAATATTCTCTAAAATAATCATCTAGTTGTCGCTCCTATTAACATCTTACTAGTTCAAAAATAATTCATAATATATGGTATTAATTAGTTTATTCATAACGGGATCTAACTTTAATAACGGCTTTACCTTTGCCGCCGCTTCATCAGGACCTTCACTTCAGATTGGATTGCCATCACTATCTTTTTTGACTAACGAACCAAAAGTATAGAAATCAATATTAATTGGTTTTTCAACAGTCCGTCCTAAATCAGGGACCCATATTTTTGCTCATTGATAATAAATCCCCGCGGTGAAATACTTCATTACTCATAAACTTAAATATTCATTTGGATTAATAGTATTATTCGTCGGATCATTAATTTTGTTAATGGATAATTCAATATAATATGAACGCAAACTTAGCGCACTAAAGACTTGCATATCATACGACAAAATAATTTTATTTTTAATATACTTATTAATAACATCATTTGGAATCCCAATTTCATCATAACCTGGTTGCCCAGCATGTTCAGCAGCCGTTGGTTTATACTTTTGGTATTCATTATTATAGAAAGCATAAAAATTATTTAAAATCTTATTATTAACTGCTACAATCTTTTGTTGAGTATCATAATATAAAAACTCTCAAATTTGAAGTTGATCTTTATTTTTTGCTGGTCATCCCCGGTTGGGGTTAACAATTTGGTTTAAATCATTAGTAGTATTAAAATTATCATTAACAAAAAAATTAATAATACTAGCCAATGGTAAAACTAAAAATGAACCAAAAAATAAAGCTCAAATTGATCTTTTCATGTTTTTTTCTCCTTTTGTTTAAATTAGAAAAACGCTGTCCATTTTTGCTAATTAACTAATATTATATAGACTAAAAAAAAAAAAAAAGTGTTAAGTGCAAAAAAATATTTTTTTTAACACTTTTTTTGTAAAAAATAGTAAATTTAATTATTAGCTAATATTAACCATCCGGCAATTAGATTAATTAAGAAAAAAGTAAACATACCAAAAGTATCACTAACATAGTCCTAACTGATAATTTTAAGTTTTAAATTTTCAATCATTGGTAAACACCATGTTAAGCTTAAACTAACAGTAACCAGGGTAATAATTGGTGTTGTCACGATCATTCAAGTGCAAGCTTTTTTAAAGTTTTGTTGTTTCTTATTATAGTTACTACTAGCGGGATTAACTTGTCTCCTTAAAATTATTACTCCCGAAAATACTAATCATAATAAAGCAATAATTCTCGTTAAAACCTTTAACCATCTGGGTAAGGTTGTGGTAATTCCCAACATTAAACTAGGGAAAATTAATAATAACAAGCATAAGATTGCCAAGATTAACAAAATAATCCCGGTGGCAATAACCTGCGAAGTGTTTCCAAAATTATTATTAAAATTAATCAATAACAAAATTCCAAAAATTAAGGATACCAAAAAACTAGCGATCACGAAAATTAAATTCCATCATAAACCGGCTTGTAAAACTGAGTTGTATGTTATAAATATTTTTTGTGGTTTCATAAAAAAAGATCTTCAGTATAATAATTTAATATTACTTCAAAGTGATAATAACAAAAAGTAAGAAAAAAAGTCAAGATAAATTTAATAATCTTACTTTTAATTAAATTTAATTTGACTAACATCAATTGTACTTGTTGAATATTTATGAAAAAAGGAAGCACCTCCGCCAATAACATACGATTTAACTTGTACGTAAATAAAATTACCGGCTTTTCAAAATTTAATGTAAATATCAGCTCCTACACAGCCAGTTTTGATAAGGGACAGTATAGAATCCAGCAAACTTTTGATAATTTTGACTACCATCCTTGGGAATTACACGATCAACAGCTAAGGAACCAAAGGAAGTTAATGTTTGATCATAACTAAAACTATCCGCGTGAATTTTACCAACCATTTTGGTAACACTAATAGTTCGATATTGAAGAATAAAGTCATCTCAATTATCAGCATATTTAGTTCAATCAATCATTGCAAAGAATGATGATTCATTGCTATACTGTGCGACAATACCCCATTCGTCTATTTTTACTTGATGCTGGTAGAATTCCACTGAGAACATTAACGATTAAAGAATTTTTGGGAATCATTACCATTAATTTAATATTAGCACTGTTGAAATAATTAATTATATTAGTACCATCAATTTTAATATTAATTAAAATACCTTGCCCAGTAGTGAGTACCCTGTCAAGTGTCAAAACAATAATTCCCTTTACATGCACATCATTTTTTAAAACCGAATTAATGTTAGGATCCGTGCTGATCGCTTTGACTAATTCATCTTGACTAGTACTTTTAATGGTAAAGGTTCCATCCTGCGAATAATTACCGCTAAAATAACTTATTAAATCAATTGTGGTTGCTTTAATTAATAAAGTTAATGTTGTTTTCCCTTTATAATTAGCAGCATTATTTGCGTCAATAATAATATTAATTTTATGGAGTTGATTATCATTAATTAGTTTTGATTCTGTTGTTATTGAAACTCCTGGTAAGGTTATATTTTTTAATTGGGGATTTAAGGCAACCACATTTTTTAAAGCATCGAATAATTCTCTCGTGTTAACATCTGGTTCTATCACAACAGACAAACTTGTTAAATCTTGGTTTCAATTGGTAATATCTGTTTTGGGATAGACCATTAAAACTAAAATGTTGGCAGTTCCCATATAATCTTGTGATCCGTTAGCGTTAACTGTAATTGCAATATCATGGGCTACTAAATCATCTTGGGGAAGTTTCAAAGTTGTGCTAACAATTACCCGCAGATCATTAATGGCACTTAGAATGACCGGATTAGTTTGTTTAATTTGTTTTAACGCTTTAATTAGGGGTGATAAATTAACACTAGTACTAATAATGTTTCCATAAGTCGTATAGTTTTCCCTATCATTAGTAATATCAGTTTTACTTGTTTTGGCCATTAACTTAATTGTCGCAATCCCGGTATAATCTAAAGTTTGATAAGCATTTAAAGTAATATCAAGCTCGTGGGGAACACCATTATTTGGCAATTTAGAATAGGATACAATTAATAAGTTGCTTTCTTTTAAAACATTTAAAGTTGTTTGGTTAATTCCCTGTACTTTTTGCAATGCATTGCATAAACTTGTGGGGTTAGGATTTTGTTCGCTAACTGCGGGGTAAGAAGTTAAATCTTAACTTAAACTACTAATGTTCATTTTCCCAGTTTGTGCTTGTAACGTAATTGTTAACTGACCACTATATGCCAAAGTATTTGTGGCATCAATTGTTACCTTTAATAAATGACTATGTCCATCATCGGGTAACGGTGATTTAGTGGTTAAAATAATATTTGGATCCTGGGCCGAAGCAATTAAATGTTTATCCATACCTACTACCGAAGTTATTAAATAAGTCAGACTATTAAAACTAGTATCTCGAATCGTAACTGGTGATGATGTTGTATAATCATTTTTTAAATGAGAAATATCAAATTTATCGGAAATTAAATTTAGTTGACAATTAATTTGCCCTTTAAAATTATTAGTATTATTAGCATCCAAGGTAAAACTAATGCGGTGGGCAAACCCATTAGGAATTACTGTACCTTTAATATTAAGAATTTGAATTCATTTGTCAAGAAGCGCACTTGCTAAATTAGAATTTAAGTTTGGTAATAATTTAAGAGAATTTAATAAACTAGTAGTATCAATATTAGCAATGTGCAGAGGATTATTATGGCTAAAATCACCACTTAACTGGAAAACGTCAAACTTAGTAGCTTTAATATTCATCGTGATTGTAGTAGTTCCCTTAAAAATTTCAGAATGATTGGCATTAATATTAATTTTCATTAAGTGATATCCCCCATCATATTGGAGCGGATCACTAGTTGTTAAAATTGTGGTATTATCATTAATTGCACTTTGTGCAAATCAGCATTTAAATAATTTAAATGCTGATTTGCAGATAATAATTCTTTTAATAAGGTATTTTGAATGGTGACTGTTGATTTATAATAATCACCACCATCTTGGGAAATATTAATCTGGTGGTCAACTGGGGAACCAGAAGGTTTTAAACTAGTAAAAGTTTGCCAACCGCCAATTGCTAAGCCTATTAGTAAAATAATTATTAACACAAAACTAATTTTAAATCATAAATTTGATTTTAAAAATAACACAAAAAAACTTTTCGACACTTAAAAATAATTATTAGGGGGTTAAAATTAGTTTCATCCAGGTCTAGATTAATGTTAATTTTATAAACATTAAAATTATTTAGAATAATAATATTTTCTTGTCCAGTCTTTTTTAGATAACTTAAAATTTTTTTACAACAAATATTGCATATAATATCTTTTTTCATTGTTGGTGTTTCCTTCAAACTTGTTTTCCATAAAAAGTACCTAACAAATTAATCTTTTGTTAGGTACTTTTCATACTATATTAACAAGTTCATTATAACGAAAAATTAATTAACAGTTAATTATTATAATTATTATTTTTTGAACATTTAAAATGTCAAATATCGTTACAATTAATCATCGAATTTAATTTTTTCGAAATCAACTTTAGTTTTCTTTTTTGTTTGGTATAAATCTAAATCAGCTTGCGAATATTTTGGATTATTAAAACAAATAAACGCAATGGCAATATCAAAAATTGGACCCAGAATTCAAATTCAGTTAAAACAAATTAAAGCAACCGATAAGAATCCGACAATAATGCGCGCTCAATAGAAATTAGCAAAACTAAAGATACTAAACACAATAGTAATTGTACTAAAAACAATAATAATAATACTAAAGGCCAGCACAATGCTATTATTATAAGGATAGTTTAAAACTTTTGATCACACATCTCGTAAGGTATAATATAAGACTGAAAAAATAATATTAAAACAAGCAACCACAATGGCTAAAATTAAGGCAATTTTCCCCTTATAATCAAGTTTTTGATATTTTTTAATATCAATAATTATTTTAATTTCTTTAACTTTTTCAGGGTGATGTTCTTTAATTTGCTTTTTAAAATAAAATAAATTATTAACCCAAATAAAAAAGTATTGAAATGATGTACATAAAACTAAGACTAAGACACTTCCGGTGGCTAGCATTACCACCCCATTGGTTGCATAAAAATCTAAGAAGAAATATGGAAATAAAGTGTTTTCTGGTTTATGATCTAAATGACGAATATATCCCCGCACTAACACATAAATTAAATATAAAAAAGGATATAAACAAATTATTCAGTAGTTTCCTTTATGATGATTACTAAACTTATAAAAAGCATCCCCAGCGGTCATACAGAAACTTAAAATCATCGCTACCGGAATAACAGTGTGTAAAATAAAGGTTGAAATTCATTCATAAGCTGACATCCCCCGTACAATATCACCCTGGGTAAATAAGCCTAACCAAAAAACTAACATTGTCATCGTAATGTATACGGTAACCATTAACCGAATAATAAAATCAGGTTTCGTATTTTTAAACTTTTTATGAAATAAATAAAACACAAAATACCCAAAAACCAAATAATTTGATTGGGTTGTAAAATAAGCATAATAATGGCTCAAGCGTTCTCCATAAGAATTTAAGTGGTCAGCACCAGCAGTGTTTAACACTAAAATAAAATCAAGAACTAAAAAAATAAAAATTAAGATAACTCCTATAATCCGATAGATTAGTAGCATTTTATCAGTAAATAATTTTTTCATTAAAAATTTCCTTTACATTATTAATTTTAACCATTGTAACTCATTTAATTGCTATTATTATAACATAGAAAATAACATCACCTTTAACATTCAATAAATTTATGATAAAAATTAGTAATTTATGTTAGTTTTAGGATACAATGTAGATAGATAATGATAAAGATAAGATTAGGCGCTCAATACTCAAATCAATGCTTATTCATAATATATAAATGAACAACGACTCTTTCTAGTATTTTTTATCAAAAGTTTTATCCATCTATTCATTATTGAAGTTTTGAATGTGAACCACCACCCAAAGGAGTAATAAAACCATGGAACAAAAAAATAATTCTTGAGTAACAATTACTGTTTTGCCCCATCATAAATATGTTTATGAAGATGACCGCTTAATTTTATTTAGAATTCCCGAACCAAGTAACCAGTATTTAAGAGTTTTAATTGAGAAAAAAGATGTTTTTTTCTCACCAGTAAGTCATCATTATGAAATTAAAATTAATAAACATTATAACTATTTAATTTGAAAATGAAATAATCTTTCCCAAAAAAATGACCGTTATGCGATATGAAAAGGTGAAGAATTATTATATTTTTGTAAAGAACAATCGGAATCTAACTCTTAAAAAAGATTTGTTTTTTTTTAAGACAATTTACAAAAAATTTACTTTTTAAATAATTTTCCCTTGAAAAATAACATAAAAAAGTTTAAATTATAATTTTTTATATTATGATTAATTTATATATTAAGTAGGTGAAAAACAGTGAATGTCATTAAAGTAACACCCCGGGGATATTGCTTTGGGGTTATTAAATCAATTAAAATGGCGAAGGATGCCATTAAGAATTATCCCGGACAGCAAATTTATATGCTTGGGTTTTTAGTTCATAATCATCATGTTGTTAATGAAATTACTAGCTTAGGAATTATTCCTATTAATGATTTTAAACAAGATCGCTTAGAAATTCTGCAAACTCTGCCAAATAATTCCGTAGTGGTGCTAAGTGCTCATGGGAGCCATGAAAAAATTAAGGATGTCGCACTAGCCAAAAATATTACCCTGGTTGATACCGAATGTGAATGAGTAACGGCAACCAAAGATCTAATTAAAGAATACCTTGTTAAAGATTATGAAATAATTTTTATTGGAAAAGATTATCACCCAGAAACCAATGCAATAATGTCAATTGACCCGCGAATTCATTTGGTAACCACCCTTGCCAATGTTGATAAGATAATTGATAAACTTGACCCGCGCAAACCAATCTTAGTTACTAATCAAACCACCCTTGCCAATGTTGATATTGAAGAAATTGTTAACAAGTTAAAAAATATCTTTGGGAATCGTATTCTTTTTAAAAATGATTTATGTAATGCTACCTTAGAGCGCCAAAATGCTGTCTTAAACTTGAATCCCTATGAAGTTCAATTATTATTGGTCGTTGGGGATGAACGGAGTAATAATACTAATAAATTAGTGGAAATGGGTGAAAATATTAATATTAAGTCTTATCGCATTAATGACAAAAATGATATTAACCCAGCATGGTTAACTAGTGTTACCACCGTAGCCGTCACCGCAGGTGCTTCGACTCCTAGCTTACTGCAATTAGAAGTTATTAAATATTTAGAAAATTTACCATAAAAAAACATTATTAATAATAGTTAATAATGTTTTTAATATGAAATGGAATAATATCAATTGTTTTTGGTAATATTCCCTTTAAATATTGACTAAAATGGTTAGTATAATAATCTTCCATATAATGATTAAAACAAGCAACAGGAATTTGTTGTTCATCAAATTTTAGCCATTCATTTCATTTAACTTCACCAGTAATAAACAAGTCAATCTTATCAGTTAAACCATGGATAATACTACCACCAGCACCGGTACAAATTGCAATTGTACTAATTTTTGTGGTTAAATCATTAATAATATGTTGAACAACCGGAATTTGAAAAATATTTTTTAGCTTGGTAATAATGTCTTGGTAACTTAATGGCACTGGTAGTCTTCCTTGTTTAGCAACATTATCATGGGTTAGGTTAGTAATATTCTGACACCCAAGATTTTGGAGAATTAAACTATTCATCCCGGTTGATAATTGACTATCATAGTTAGTATGCGTTGCATAAACTACAATTTGGTGCTGATCTAACAACTGAAAAATTGTTTTTTTAATAACATCTTGTTTTTCTTGTTTTAATTTATTAAAAACAAAAGGATGGTGGGTAATTATTAAGTTTACATTTTCCGCAATTGCTTTTTTAATAACGGTGGTTGTTAAATCTAAGGCTACTAAGATTTTATTAATTTGGGTTGTTGGTTTGCCATACTGATAACCAGTGGGATCTCATTTACAAGCTAGTTTCTTTAAAAAATCCTTTTCAATTAGCTTAAAAATTTCTTTGGCTTGCATCTTAAATCACCTTATTAATTAATTTAATTTTTTGTGTTAATTCTTTGGCTTTCGCTGATTTGTCAGGAACTTTTTCTAATAAACTTTGAAAATGGACCACTTTTAATAATCACTTTTCTTTAAAAATCGCACTTTTTTCTTTGCGCAAAATTGGTCCAAACATGATATCTTTTTGGT
The DNA here is from genome assembly GCF_000565195.1 of Spiroplasma mirum ATCC 29335. Classification (NCBI taxonomy): domain Bacteria; kingdom Bacillati; phylum Mycoplasmatota; class Mollicutes; order Entomoplasmatales; family Spiroplasmataceae; genus Spiroplasma; species Spiroplasma mirum. The sequence goes on from NZ_CP006720.1 coordinate 771,315, forward strand.
TTTTAACTTTTTTTCCGGCTGATTTATTAATAACAAGAATTTCATAAATAAGATCATTTTCTTTCATAATTAATTCTTGCTCTAAAAAGTAACGCTGTGTTTTTACCCACTGGCGAATTAAATTGGCATCATCATTTGGACAAAGAATATAGCGATTAATATTATCAGCATCTTGTTCTAAAATTATTAAAATTGTGTTACTTCCTAATCCCGAAATAATACAACTATCAATGGCAATCCCCTTAATCCCTGTTAGCCCATCTGCTAACACGGGAGTAATTACTTCACCAATTTTATATTTAGCAATATTTTTTTTTGCTTGTTCAAGAGGTTGTTCAGCAATATCACAAGCATATGCTTTGGTAATTAAATTACCTCTTGCTAAATAAATTGGAATTAACGCATGGTCAGTTCCAATATCACAAATAACATCATTATGATTAACTTGTTTAGCAATTAGCAATAAGCGTTCTGATAAAATTTCCATTGCGTTAACCCTTAAAGAAATCTTTCAAAACTTTTGCTTTTGAATTTGACTGATTAGGTTTAAACTTACGAATTGTTTTGGCTTCAATCTGACGAATCCGTTCACGGGTAACTTTAAACTCTTTTCCAACCTCTTCTAATGTTTTTGGCGAATCATATTTTGATAAGTGTTTATCAATAATTTTATTTTTACGACTTTGAACTTTTTCAATCGGAGTGTCATAGTGAATATCTAAACTTTTAACAGTTTGGACAAGTTCTGGGAATGATTCATCCTCACTTTCTTTTGCTAAGCGTAGGACAGTTCGTAATTTTGTTGGTAAAATTCCAAAGCGCATACGAATCACCTTTTCTTCCCGCGCGGATAAAATTTCATGAAAAACTTCATCAATAACTTCGCGTAATGATTCTTTCTCAGCATATTCATCAGGCGTAAAAATATCTTTATTATCAACAAAGTCACCAAAATGAGTATCGTCTTCATCCCCAATTGGTTTTTCTAATGATACTGGTTTAATTGATAATCGTTTAATTTCCCGAACTTTTTCCCCTGTCATTCCTTGCCTCATACGGTCAGCAATTTCATCAAAAGTAGGTTCCCGTCCTAATTCTTGGGTTAATTGCCGTTCAATTCTTGTTAACTTGTTAATTGTTTCAACCATATGAACAGGAATTCTAATTGTTCGCCCCTGGTCGGCAATGGCTCTAGTAATGGCTTGACGAATTCATCACGTTGCATAAGTTGAGAATTTAAATCCTCTCGTATAATCAAACTTATCAACTGCTTTCATTAATCCAATATTACCTTCTTCAATTAAATCCGAAAAATCTAAACCACGGTTTAAATGTTTCCGCGCCACTGATACCACAAGTTTTAAGTTAGAAGTAATTAATTTTTCGCGACCATATTTTTTTTCTTCAGGATCACTAGATTCTAACATTTTAGCATATTTAATTTCTTCATCCCGAGTTAAAATTTTACTTGTTCCTAACACATTAAAATAAGCTTTAATAATATCTTGAATTTTTGTTTCGTTAGAAATTCCCCCGACCTTATATTTAATGCGATCTTCCCGTGGCTTTTTTGCGGTTTTTTCATCGCTAATTGCAGCTGAGTTATCTTCTAAATCTTCAGTTAAATCTTCGGTGTCTAAATTTACATCACTAAATTCAACACCATTAGCCAATAATTCTTCAAAATATTCATCAACATCATTATCTTCTAATTCAAAATGTTCATTAATTAACTCTAATACTTTTTCTTGTTCAATTTCATTGTTATTTTCTTCAAGAAATTTATTAATATATTCCTTAAATTCTTCAAATGATTTCATGTTTTTAACTTCTTTTTTTGATAACATCATAATTTTTTACCCCTTCTTAAATTTTAATCTTAAATTCATTTTGTCAATTTCAGTTGATATTACTTGTTGTTCTATAATATCAGTTGTTTTTTTTAATTTAGCCCTTAGCATTGCAATCTCTTTTTCCGTTGCAAAATCATTTATTAAAATGGCATAGTCTTCTAATGCTTTTGTATTATATTCAGTTTTAAATGTTGAACTATTGAGGATCATTGTTAATTGATTAATTAACTTTTCCTCATTAATTTCATTACACAACATATTAATATTAACACTTTCTTGGCCCAAATGTCTATGGTAATAGTCAATAATATAATTAGCAATTAACCGATTATCATTATCATTTAAAATGCTAATTTTTTTTTCATAAAAATCAGCAGCCTTCCGTGAATTTAATAATTGTAAAATCATTTGTTGTTCAGCTAATAAATACCGTTTTAATGTTTTAATTTTATAAGCCAACGCATTTTGAGTTGTTGTTTTTAGAACTGCTGATGTTTTCTTAATTTTTTGGGGATGTGTTAAATCTACTTGGTTTTGTTTAGGAACCTTTACTGGTTGGGAACTTATAAGATTATTAATTTCACTAATTAAAGTTTCTTTACCAATGTTAGTCACTTGGACTAAATTATTAATATATAATTCTTGCTCAATAGCATTATCGGTTGCTTTAATTAAGGGCCCCACAATATTAATAAATTCTTGAAGTTCATTACCATCGGTTAAATTAAAACGCGAATGGTAATAATTAATTGCAAAACTAACAGGATGGGTCGCTTTTGAAAGCATAGCACTAATTACATCTGCCTGGCCACTATTGACTAATTCATCGGGATCCTGGTTCGTTTCATTATTAACAATTTTAACCTTAAAATTATTAGCTAATAATTTACCAGCGGCTTTTAAGCTCGCCTTCACCCCGGGAGTATCACCATCTAAAAAGATTAAACATTCATTGGTAATTTTCTTTAAGGCTTGCAGGTGATATGAACTTAAATTAGTTCCCATTAAAGCAACAGTATTTTTAATATCTATCTTGGTTAAACTAATAACATCCATATAACCTTCTAATAAAATCATGTGCCCTAACTTCCGGGCTTCTAGTTTTGCATTTTGAATGTTATACATTAATCGTTCTTTTTTAAAAACTTTTGTTTCGGGCGTATTCAAATATTTTACTTGGTGGTCAGTATCTGTTAAAACCCGTCCCGAAAAACCAATAAGATTACTTTCATCATCTAAAATCGGAAACATTACCCGGTTATTAAAATAATCATAAACTTTCTCATTTTTGATCGAAACTAACCCGGCGGTTTCCATCTCATTAATATGATAACCTTTTTGTAACAAGAATTGGTACAAACTATCAGGGGCGTTATCCGCATAACCAATCATAAATTCTTCAATTTGCTGATGGTCAATATGACGACTTGTTAAGTATTCCCGTGCGCTCTGACCTTTTTTAGTATTCAGATTATTAATAAAATAAGTTTTAACAACTTCATTCAAAGCAAAAATTTTTTTGTCAAGGTCATCATAGCGTGATTTAACTTGATAGTTATCAAGCTCTGTTAAAGAAATTCCAGCACTTGCTGCTAATTCTTTTAAAACCTCAACAAAAGGAATATTTTTATATTCTTGTAAAAAAGTAAAGATATTGCCCCCTGATGAACAAGCAAAGCAACGATAAATTTGCTTTTCGGGCGAAATGCTCATCGAAGGATGCGAGTCTTGGTGAAAAGGACATACTGCTCAGTAATTTCGTCCCCGTTTTTCTAGTTTTAAATATTGGGAAATAATTGTCACAATATCAACTTTTGAGCGAATTAAATCAATTTTTTCGTTACTGACTAACGCCATAAGCCATCCCTCCTTATTAAAATGATTTATTTAATAACTTATCTAAATATGCTGATAATTTACTAATTTCAATTCTTGTTTGTTCTGTTGTATCACGATCACGGACTGTAACTTTCTGATCTTCTATGCTATCAAAGTCAAAAGTAACACAATATGGGGTTCCAATTGCATCCTGGCGACGATAACGTTTCCCGATATTTCCGGTTTCATCGTAAATACAATGATATTTTTGTAATAATTCTTCATATAATTGGTAAGCATAGTCATTTAATTGCTTACTTAACGGAATAACAGCAATTTGATATGGGGCCAAGTGCGGATTTAATTTTAACACCACACGGGTGTCATTATCATTAATAGTTTCCACACAATAAGCATCATATAATAATGCTAACATTAAACGGCCAACTCCAACTGATGGTTCAATTACATAAGGAAATACCTTGGTATTAGTTTCTTGGTTTAAATATGATAAATCTTGTTTTGAAAATTCACTATGACGTTTTAAATCAAAATCTGTTCGGTTGGCAATTCCTCATAATTCCCCTTGACCAAAAGGAAATTTATATTCAACATCAACTGTTCGTTTTGCATAGTGGGCTAATTCTTTGGAATCATGTTCACGTAAAACATAGTTTTGCTGTTGCAAACCAATTTTTTGCAAAAATAATTTAACTTGGTTTAGTCAATATTCAAACCAGTCGGTTTCATCCTGGGGGTCAAAGAAAAATTCTAATTCCATTTGTTCAAATTCACGAGTACGGAAAATAAAATTTCCGGGGGTAATTTCATTACGAAATGACTTCCCAATTTGACCAATCCCAAATGGTAATTTCTTACGTAAAGAACGTTGAATATTTTTAAAGTTAACAAAAATCCCCTGCGCGGTTTCGGGACGTAAATAAACAATTGATTTTTCATCTTGTAAAACCCCCTGGTTGGTTTTAAACATTAATTCAAACTGACGAATTGGCGTAAAATCATGGGCATGACAAATGGGACATAAAATGTATTTTTCTTCAATAAAAGCAGATAATTCCTCATTACTTCATCCCCCAGGATTCACCTCAGGGTAAACTTCTTCAATTAATTTGTCAGTGCGCATGCGTGCTTTACATTTTTTACAATCTAATAATGTATCAGAAAAATGCCCTAAATGCCCAGATGCTTTTCAGACATTATTATTCATTAAAATTGCACTATCTAAGCCAACATTAAATTTTGATTTTGTAATAAAAAAATCTCACCATAGACTTTTTAAATTCCGTTCAACTTCAACTCCTAATGGCCCAAAATCTCAGGTGTTTGCTAAACCACCATAAATTTCACTGCCTTGAAAAACAAATCCTTGGGTTTTTAAATGATTAACAACTTCTTCTAAAGAATATTTCATTAATTTTTCTTTTCCTCTCTGTTATATAAAGTATTACTCTAAAAATTATTATACTATGTTATTATTTAAAATAAATCGATTTTTTCTTCAATTCAAAAATACTATAAGAAAACAAGCCAATTTTATTTTGATAGTATTCACAAAGCATCCAAAAAAAGAAGGATAATTTCATTATTTATTTTGTACTTAACTAAGGTGTTAAAATTAATCTGTTCTAAAGTTTGTCATTGCATAATATCTTTAATTAATTCAACCCTAAAAACAGCTTCTCCAGGCTGTCAACAGTTTTTACAAATTAATCCCTCTTCACTAAAACTAATAGTTTTAATATTTTTTTTACTAAAACAGCGAGCACAAGTTAATAACTTTCATTGAACACCAAAGAATCGCAAACTATAAAACATTAACATCACAACAGCAATTAAATTATCCTCTGCTGAAGTTAAATAATTTAATGTTTGTTTTAAAAGATAATAATATTGAGAATTACTGTCACGTGGTTCAAAACCCTGGTCGGTAATTTCACATACTAATACCCCCCTAATAAATAATCATTATAATTATTGGCTTAGGAATAAGCGGGATGTTAATAAATTTCCAGTTTTTAACTTACTTAATTTATCATCATGATAAGTTAAGAATAATTCAAATTCTAATTCACAAAATAATTGTAAAGAATATTTATATTTTGAACTATTTTTTTTACTCATGGTGCATAAAAGGAGGTCTTGCCATATGCTAATGAAAAAAATGGTAATAATTTGGTCAAAATCATGATAATAACGCATATTAATGACAATGCCAACAGTTTGACCTAACCATTCGGAACTAATAACTTTCTTTGTTATACCCTAATTTGGCAATCATTGATGCTTTTTCACGCCATTTTTCCACCACTTTCACAAATAATTCTAAAAAGATCTTGGTATTTAAAATTTGTTCTAACTCTAAACGGGCTTTGGTTCCAATTTCTTTAATCATTTTACCTTGTTTACCAATAATAATCCCCTTTTGGGAAGTTCTTTCAACACAAATTGATGCCATAATTTTTAATAAATTATCTTGTTCTTCAAACTGATCAATTAGGATAGCAACACTGTGGGGAATTTCTTCTTCGGTTAATAACAAAATCTTTTCACGAATAATTTCTCTTATTAAGAATTTTTCGGGCTGGTCCGTTAAAACATCATCGGGATAATATTGAGGTCCTAGTTGTAAATTAGATTTAATTAAGGCTAATAATTGGGTAATGTTTTCATTTTGTAGACTAGAAATCGGAATTACTTCATGAAATTTAGCTAACTTATTTCATTCTGTAATTTTAAGAACCAACTCATCTTTTTTAACCAAATCTGATTTAGTAATAACTAAAATTATTGGAACATTGCGTTCTTGAATTGCTTTTAAAATAAAGTGGTCATTATCACCAATTCTTTTATTGGCAGGAGTTAAAAATAAAATAACATCGGTGGATTTGGTTGATGATAAAGCAACTTTATTCATAAATTTTCCCATTTCATGTTTTGCTTTATGAACCCCGGGGGTGTCCATAAAAACAATTTGACTTTCATTGTCATTATAAATCCCTTGAATCCGGTTTCTTGTTGTTTGCGCTTTCGGGGTAACAATCGCAACTTTATTATGTAAGATGGTATTTAATAAAGTTGATTTTCCAACATTCGGACGACCAACAATCGCTACAAAACCTGATTTAATTTCTTTCATTTTATCACTTCCAGTTTCTTTACATTAATTATATCTTAGTTAACAATAATTTGAGGATTTAATGGGACATCTTTTTTATAAAATTAATATTAAATAATCAATTATTATTGAAAAATCATATATAATACTTTCACAAAGAAAAAACGAGAGGAAAATTCGATGAAAGTAAAAATTAAAATCTTACTACTTTTAACTATTAGTGCTTTAACAATATTTATCTAATTTTAAATATTTTAGTTAACACTCATAAAATATATAATTACAAGGTAAACCGGATTAATATTAAGCAAAAAGTAGTAATGTTAACCTTTAATGATGGTCCCAAAGCAAGTGCTGAGAATGCAATTCTCGATATTTTAGAAAAAAAAGTTAGTGGAATGTTTTTTCAAATTGGGGGTAATATTGACCAGCGTCTTTATAATAAAGACCCCCAACATTGCTAATAAATATTTAGCCCTCCAACGAAGAATTTTAACGAGGCCAAGTTATTCGTGGATTGGCAGTCATACATATTTCCATCTTAATTATCTTAACCCCCAAAAAATAGCGGCCCAAGAGCTAAACCATACTCACAAGTTATTACAAAAAATTTATCAAAATATTTTAAAGATAACAATTACCCCCGACCTGGGCCCCACACGGTTTGCATATTTACAATATTTTAATGGACTGGATTATATCGGACAAAAAACTAACAATAAATATTTCATTCGGGGCTATTTAGGAACTGATTATAATGAAGAATGCGCCGGAAAAAATAAAATCTTACATGAATATTTGTCCCATCTCCGTCCAGGTCAAATTTTTGTTTGCCATACTCGCAACTATGCAAAAATATTGATCCCAGAATTAATTCGAATTTTAAAAAATAAGGGTTATCAATTTGCTTCCTTTAATCCGTATAGTCCGCATTACTACCAAAAATATGGAAAATTGGTAAACTAATGATTATTTCAAATTGAGAAATTTTATATACCACTTTAATATTTTTGATCTTTATTTTAATTACTAGTTTAAATAGTTATTTGCTTTATCTTTTAATTAAAAATAAGCAACTAAAAAATTCACTTTTGAAGTTTATTGTTTAGCATCTTGATGAGCGAAATTCTCATTTTGCCGGCTATCATCTTTAAAATAGTTTCCTTTACTATTTTTACTAGTTCTTAACAATTAGAAGTAACAACTACTAATTGATTAACTTTTTGTAGCTTAGTTATTAGTTTGTTATCTGTTCTAATAATTCCAAAGCAAAATGTTAAACGAAAGCAAACTAATAAGCATAAACTAAAAAGTACTTTCCAATAATTTTAGAAGTATTTTTTATTTTTAAAAATTAAATGTTATTTGATCATCCTCAGAGAGATGATTTAAGATACCTAATTCTTCAAAAGCTTGCATATGTGCTTTGGTAATATTAGTTCGTTTTTGTAAATCATTAATTGAAATAAATTGTTTAGTATTCCGTGCCGAGACAATGCTTTCCCCGACTGCTTCACCCAAACCATCAATCGCCGCAAACGGTGGTAAAATTATTTTTTCACCATTTTCAACAATAACTTTGAAATTCTTTACATCACTAGTTTGTAAATCAATATTTTTCATTTTAATTCCGCGCGCATACATTTCTAACACAACTTCATAAACTGGAATTAAATCTTTTTCTTTTTGCGAAGGTTTATTAAGCATAGTAAAGTCTTTTAATTCTAAGCGATTTTGAATATCACGTAAAACATTTTTGATAGTAGCTTTCCCTTTTAATATTGTTTTAATGTCAAACACATCAGTCCGGGTTGAAAAATATGTGGCATAATATTCAACTGGGTAATTAATTTTAAACCAGGCAATTCTTCATGCCATTAAAACATAAGCAGTGGCATGCGCTTTGGGGAACATATATTTAATTTTATTACATGAATCAATATATCATTGTTCAACATTATGTTCTTTCATTAGCGCAACATGCTCAGGAGTTAACCCCCGCCCCTTGCGGACATCTTCCATAATTTTAAAAGCACTTTTGGCGGACAACCCTTTATAAATTAAGTTAACCATAATGTCATCCCGACAGCCAATAACTTGGGAAATTGTAATATTATGGTTTTTAATTAAATCTTGGGCATTTCCAATTCACACATCAGTTCCGTGCGATAACCCCGATACTTGCACTAAATCGGCAAACGATGATGGTTTAGTGTCTAATAACATCTTACGAACAAAACCAGTCCCAAATTCTGGAATTCCAATCGCCCCCGTTTTTTCATTATTAATATCTTCAGGGGTAATTTTTAAACTATCTAAATTTTGAAAGAGACTTAACACCGCATGGTCATTTGTCGGAATTGTTTTAGGATCAACCCCAGTTAAGTCTTGTAACATTTTTAAAACAGTGGGGTCAACATGCCCTAAAATATCAAGTTTTAACACATTATCATGAATAGCATGGAAATCAAAGTGGGTAGTTAGTCAACTAGATGTCGTATCATCAGCTGGAAAGTTAACCGGCGTAAAAGCTTCTACTTGGTATTCGTTTGGAATAACAACAATTCCCCCAGGGTGTTGGCCGGTGGTTCTTTTAACCCCTTCACAAGCTTTAGTAATTCGTTCAATTTCACTTTTTCGTTTTAAATGCAGAATATTTTTAGCTTCAAAATAACCCCGAACATAACCAAACGCGGTTTTCTGGGCCACTGTAGAAATTGTTCCGGCACGATAAACACTGCGTTCCCCAAACATTTCTTTGGTAAAATCATGGGCCACTGGTTGGTATTCTCCGGAAAAGTTTAAATCAATATCAGGAACCTTGTCTGCTTCAAAACCAAGGAATGTTTCAAACGGAATATCATGACCTTCTCCGTACATAATAATTTGACATTGGGGACATGGTTTATCAACTAAGTCATAACCACACCGCACACTTCCATCCGTAATAAATTCACTATAACGACAGTTTGCACAAATATAATGGGGCTGTAAGGGGTTAACTTCGGTAATCGCACTCATTGTAGCAACAAAACTACTTCCCACGCTTCCCCGTGATCCAACTAAATAACCATCGCGTAATGATTTATCAACTAGTTTATGAGCAATTCAATAAATAACACCAAACCCACGTTTAATAATTACGGTTAATTCACTTTCTAAGCGATCAGCAACAATTTTTGGCAACGGGTTACCATATTTTTTATAAGCATTTTTATAACATAATTCTTTTAATAACTGATCACTTCCCTCAATTGATGGAATGTATAACTTATCTTTAATAATTTGAACTTTTTCAATTTGATCAGCAATCTTATTAGTATTTTCAACCACAATTTCATATGCTAGTTTCTCATCATTTAAGAAATTAAATTCCGCAAGCATTTCATTGGTTGTTCGTAAAAATTGCTCAGGATACTCGCTAATCCGATTTTTATAGTCAAATAAGGGGTGCGGTTTTCCCCCAATTCCTTTTGAATGAATATAAACTTCCCGGAATATTTTGTCTTCGGGGTTTAAATAGTGCACATCCCCTGTCGCAACCACTAGTTTATTTAATTTTTTAGCAATATGAATAATATTACTAATGACGGTTAATAATCGTTCTTGGGTTAAATCTCCTAGTTGTACTAAGTGTTTATAAACACTTGGTGGTTGGACTTCAATATAATCATAAAAGGCCATTGCTTCTTCTAATTCTTCATTCGATTTATTCCGTGCTAATTCAAAAATTTCCCCATTCACACAAGAAGAACCAATTAATAAATTTTCGCGGTGTTGATTAATGACACTTTTTAATAATTTTGGTGAAGAATAAAAGTAATCAGTATGTGATTTGGTAACTAAGGTAAACAAATCTAAAATTCCAGGCTGGTTTTTTGCTAAAATAGTTAAATGTTTAGCCCGCATTTTTTGATAAACTTGGTTATTATGAATTTTATTTAAGTCTTCATCAACTTCAACATTAAATTTGTTAATCATTTTACGAAGTTGGTGCTCATAAATATCAACTAAGACAATAGCATCATAATCCGCGCGGTGCGCAACTTCCTCATTATAAATAACATTATACCGGCGGGCAATACTTCCTAACCTATAATTTTTTAGCCCGCTTTCTAAAGCCCGGGATAATTGCAAGGTATCAATTATTGTATTATTAATTTTTGGATGCCCTGCTTTTTGAATTCAAGACTGAATAAAACCAATATCAAACTCAGCATTATGGGCCACTAAAATTGCATCTTGAAAATAACCTAAAATCTTATCTACTGACTCTAAGAAAGTTGGTTTATCTTGTAACATATCATCGGTAATTCCGGTTAGTTCGGTCGTAAACGAAGATAATTTTATACTTGGTTTAAACAGGTGGTTAACGGTTTCTCGTTCACCACTAATCCCATCCATAATGACTGCACCAAATTCAATAATCTCATCGTATTCATTACTTAACCCCGTTGTTTCCAAGTCAAAAATAACATATTTTGCTGTTCACAAATTATGCTGTTGCGGGTTTTTAACATACCAAACTACATCATCTAAAACATCCGCCTCTAACCCATAAATAACTTTCAGGTCCGGATATTTCAAACTAGTGTTATAAACCTCGGGGAAAACTTGAATGTTTAAGTGATCAGTAATAGCAATTGCTTGGTGGTTTCATTTTGATAATAATTTAAACAAATCAGGAACATTCACAACCCCATCCATCGTACTCATTTTGGTATGGGTATGAAGCTCAACACGTTTAACCGGAGCGTTATCCAAGCGTGTAATTTCTTCTTTTTCAATCTTAATAATTTTTTTTGAAAAAATAACCTGCTCACTTGCATAAGTATCATAACGAATATCACCATAAACACTGATTCAATTATTAATATTAAGAGCTTCTAAATTTTCATCCGGATTTTCATCCCGAGTAAAATACTTAATTGAAATTGAATCACTGCCATCAGTAATTGTTAAAACATAAATAAATTTTTTGGTAGTTGTAGCGATACGATCCTTCGCAAAGATTTTCCCATGGATAATAACATTTGGTTCATCATGGTCAATGTCTTTAATATTATTATAAGTGGGAACTTCTAAATTAACTTTGCCATAAAAATTTCGTGGTTTTGTTCAATTATTATTACTGTCTTTTTTAATGTCCGTCGGTAAAACTTGGGGTTGTTCGCTTAACTGGCGATGAACATTTTCTCTAATTTTATCAATCTCTTCTTGGTTAATGGCTAAAATATCATTTTCAACCACTTCGACTTTGACAGTTAAAGTTAAATCTTTAAAACCATAGCGACGTAAATGGTTTTGGTAATATAAACAATGTTCATTAACTAATTTACGTTCACTTTCCGAAGTAACACGAACAATTAAATTATTATCATCTAACTGAAAACTATCAGCACTTAGTTTATTAAAATAACTTTGTTTAACTTCCGATTTATGGGTACGAATATACTCAATATATTCAAAAATATTACTAATATTATAATTTAAATTATTAATTTCTAACGCGATTTTAGTGGGTATTTTTTTATTGTGTCGTAATGTTGATTCCACATGTGCTAAAATATTAATTGGTAGTAACTCATTAACAGCAATAACAATCCAAAAAATACTATCAGTAGTACTATATTCACTTTTAACTACTTTGGCATCTTGAAAATAAGCATTATCAACTTCTAAATCATTAGCAATAAAGAGTTTAATTAATTGTTGATCCATCGTATTCCTCTCCTTGTTATTAAATTAAGATTTTAAAAAAAGACATCTTTAATGGTAATTCCAATAAATAACCCAATAAATAATACTGCCCCCGCGACATTAATAACTATCTTTCATTTATATGGTAATTGTCAATTCCCAATTGGTTCTTCCTTAATTGCTTTTATTTTATCACTATCATCGCGATATTTTAATAGTAAAATTCGTTGTCGAATCCGGAAGTAACCATTTCCTAATGATTTAATAATTGTTTCTAAAAATTTGAAACCGTCTAACGGTGGGATTGGAATTAAGTTTAAAACAAATAAGTTCGCAGATAAAATCGCCACATACATAAAGAATGGCTCTGGTCCTTGGGATACAATTGTCGACATTGTTTTTGCAATTCCCACTGGCCCTGATAATTGCTGTCACTGACCAGTAAATAACAACCCAAATGATTTTAAAATAGTCACTGATTCACTAAAGGTTTCTGTTCATCCAGCACCATAGGCTTGCGCTGCTGATTGATAGATACGATTAGGTGGGGCAATTCCCACCACATAAGTATTATTTCCTTGTTTTAGGGAAACAGCTTTTGTTAAATTACCACCTTCTGCTTGATATTTATAAACCTCATGATATTTATTAACTAATACATAATTAAGTAAAATTAAATCATCATGTTTTTTATTATTATCATACTGGTTTTTTAAATAATCTAAAAAACTATAAACCGTTGTGTAATAATTAGGAATATTAGTAACGGTTCCAATATCAACCCGGGTAACATTGGGGCTATCTTTTCCGGTAGTTTTATATTCTTGAGCAGCTGCTATTAACTTAGTTTCATCTGGTCCTAGCCAATAATTTAAAATAACCATTTCCTGACTAACTACAGGTTCTGCTTTACTTAATGCATTATACAATGGTTCATTAACATCATAGTGGGCGCCTCAATAAGTCATGTCATTGATTTTCATTCCGGTTGCGGCAAACATGGTTGTAAAAATAAAAACAGCAATGAAAAAATTCATTAATGCTCCAGCAACAATAAAAATTAAGCACTTTCACCGTGTAATATTTTCTATTTTACGGGCTTTAGGAACAACTTCATCTTCTCTTTCCTTAGGAGGATCAGTTAATTCACTGGCAATATAAACATAACCACCAAAGGGAAAAATTCGAATTGAATATTTAGTTTTTTTCTTACCCCATGAAATAATTTTAGGACCAAAACCAATTGCAAATTCATAAACATATGCTCCGGCTAATTTTGCCACAATAAAATGAGCAAATTCATGAATTGTTACTAAGATTAATAATATTAAGATTCCTAAAAACAATCCTAAAATAATCATTCCTGCTGACATTTATTCACCCATTTCCAATTTGTCTAAACGCTTCTGTTAATAAGATTTTTCAAAAAAATTATTAACTTCCCTTTTAATAATATCATTTAATTCTTTAATTTCTTGATAATTTGTGAGATTTCGGGGTTGATGATGCTGCATAAAATATTCAACATACGGAACAATCTCGTAAAACCGAATTTTTTTAGCAATGAATAATGCTCGTAAAGCTTCATTTGCAGCATTCATGACAACCGCCAAGGAGTTTGGATGGGTTAGGCATTGGTAAGCTAATTTAATTGCTAACCACCGGTTAACATCCGCTGGTTGAAAAGTTAATGTTAAATTACTAAAATCAAGGGGTTGAAAAGTAACTTGACTCTTACGAATTGGATAATATAAAAAATAACTAATAACCTGTTCCATATTAGGAACTGATAGTTGGGCAATAATCGAATAGTCATCATACTGTACGGCAGAATGAACAATTGATTGAGGATGAATTAAAACTTCAATGTTCTTGGTTTTAAATAAATGGTAAACTTCGAGAATTTCTAATGCTTTATTCATCATACTCGAAGAATCAATTGTAATATTGGCTCCCATTTTTCAAGTGGGATGAGAAAAGGCCGAGGTATCATCAATCGTTGCTAATTCCGCTAACGAAAGATGGGCAAACATTCCCCCAGAAGCAGTTAAGAGAATTTTATTAATGTGATTATTTGCTTCGAGACATTGAAAAATTGCACAGTGTTCCGAATCAACAGGGTACAGCGCACAATTATTGTTAGTAATTAATTGGTTAATCAAATACCCAGCTAAAACTAAGGATTCTTTATTAGCTAATAATAACTGACGGTTTTTAGTGTGCAAACTAGCTAATGTCGGGTATAACCCACCAAACCCAGAAATGGCATTCACCACCAGTGCTTGGGGATAACTTGCTAAGATTTGATCAAAACCAGTATCATTAGTCAAAAATTCAAGCTGCGGATATTGTTTTTGTAACTGGTTGATCTTTGTGGTTGGTAAAACTCAAACTTGTTTAATGCTTGGAAAACTCTTAATTATTGCTGTAAGGTTCTTGAAATTGTGGCCAACCCCAACAGCGACCAGGGAAAAATCCTGAGGGTTATTTTTTAAAATTTTTAGCGTTTGACTTCCAATATTTCCACTAGCACCAAAAAGAATAATTTCACGCATTATTTCATTAAAATTGCACTAATAATAAACATAACAACAAACACTAGTGAAAATGAATCAAGACGATCTAGCACACCCCCGTGCCCAGGTAGTAAATTACTAAAATCTTTAATATTATATTTTCGTTTAATTCATGAAAATGACAAATCACCTAATTGCGATAAAATTGATAAAATAATTGCTAATAACACATAGATAATATAGCGCATTGTATTTTTACTATTATCATTCGAAAAGAAATCAAACACTCATTTGCCATCCGCTTGGTCAGTAAATTTAAACATTAAAATTGCATATGCAATCACAATCGCACTAGCCACTAGGATCCCAGTGATCGCTCCCTCTCAAGTTTTATTAGGTGAAACATTTGGGGCTAACTTATATTTCCCATAACTAACACCTCCGACAAAAGCAAAAGTATCGGTTAAAATAATAATTAAAGCTAGTCATAAGACACTACTTCATCCAAAATTAGGATTTAGCATAAATTTTGTCATTGCTTTAAAAGCAAAAATCATATAAATACTAAAGGCAAAAGTAATAAACATTTTCCCAAAGGTAATATCTTTCCCCCTCAATATTAATACCATGTAAACTAGAAAAACAAACAAGTAAATCACAAAAATTAATCAATTTTGTAATCATCCTCAATTAGCATAAGTATAAAAAGGAAAATTAATTGGCGCATACCCTTCGTTTACCCTTTCCACCGGTAAAATATATAAGAATATAATTAACAGGTAAGTAATAATTTGGGTATAAATTGGTCACTTATCACCTCCATTTAATTTTAAAATTTCATAGTTAACTAAACACAAAATTAAACAATTTAAAATAATAAAAACAGAATTAGCAACATCAATATGGGTCATTGCTCGCCACTCGGTAGTAATTGCTCCGGTAAACATATATAACACTAAAAAACATAATAGCACACCAAAAGTAATATAGCGTTGGCGATATTTTTTTTGAAACATTAAGTGTTTCTGGTTTGGTGCTGGTGTTTTATTGTCAACCGCTGGTTGATTATCACTTGCTGGTGGTTGATTATTATCTGGTGTTTTTGGTTTAATATTATTCATTAAGCTTAATTCCCCCAAATCTTCTATCTCTATTATTATAATCTATTATTGCTTCAATTAAAGCATTTCCGTCAAAATCTGGTCAATATTTTTTTGTAAAATAAAACTCAGCATAATAATTTTGGAGTAATAAAAAATTACTTAACCGTTGCTCGCCCCCAGTACGGATTAGTAAATCAACGGGGGGAAGATCTTTAGTATATAAATGGTTGAAAATAATTTTTTCAGTAATGGTATTAATGCTCGGATCGTTTTTAATGGCAGTAACCGCCTGAGTAATTTCTTCTAAGGAACCATAATCAAAGGCAAAGGTTAACACCAATCCCGTATTACTTTTACTGTCATTAATTGCTTTTAAAAAAGCGTTAGCTGTCGCGGCAGGAACTTTTGTTCGCCTTCCAATTCAATTTAATCTAATATTTTCATTGTGAAATTTTTTAACTTGCTCATGATTTAATAACCGTTTGGGCATTGCCATTAAATAATTAACTTCCGCTAAATTTCGTTTTCAATTTTCAGTTGAAAAACAATAAATTGTTAAATATTTAACCCCAATTTCATTGGCTTTTAATGCTACATCTTTAATCCGACGAGCGCCTTCTTCATGACCTTTAGTGCGGCTTAATCCCTGTAATGTGGCTCACCGGCCATTACCATCAAGAATAATAGCAATATGTTGTGGAATCTTATTAATAATATCATTCCTCTTTTCTAAATTTTACTTATCAAAATTATACTATATATTTTCGGGGAACTTCGTACTTTTTCAAAAGAAAAACATTAAATAATTATTTAATATTTAATAAATTATGCATTTGTTTTTGTTTTACTTTACTTTTTGAATAGGTCACAATCCCAATTAATAAAGCGGCCAAGTCTAAACAAACATTAATTAAAATAAAATTATCCCAGTAACCAGTGTCATTATATTGATGAAAATGGTTAAACCACACTACTTTGCTAGTCATCATTACATGGTAGTCGCCACTAACAGTTGTGATCATACTAATTCATGGTAACCAACAAACTAGGGCAATTGTTAGCATACTAAGTCCCGAAGAAAAAGTTACTCGTTTGGTTAGGGGGTAGATAATTCATCATAACCCCACACAAATAATAAAATAAAACGGATTAATCATCAATAAAAATCCTAAGAAGCAAGCAACTCCTTTGCCCCCTTTAAAACGGTGGTAAACCGGAAAACAATGGCCCAAAATTGTAAACATCGTTGGAACATAATAACTCGTTTGACCCAGGTTAAAACTTATTCCGGGAATTGCAACACAACTAATTCCAAAAGTAATGAACATCACAATAATAGTTTTAATCCCATCAAGAAAAACAACTAGTAATCCCCACTTTTTCCCTAAGGTAATTGTAACATTTGTGGCCCCTGGATTCCCCGTGTTAACTTTTTGAATATAAACCTTATGAAAATATTTTGCAATTAAAATACTAAAATTAATTGATCCTAATAAATAACCAATAATAATGGCAATTATTGTTCCTAAAATTCCATAAACATTCATTGTACTTCCCTCTAATAAATTATTCTAGTATTAATTTTAATATTTTTTCAGTTAAAAGAAAAGAGCTTATTGTAAACTACCCGCGTAAAAATAAAGAAAAGTATATTGCTATACTTCCATTAATTCTTTTTCTTTAGTTTTCCCTTTTTCATCAATTATTTTAATATAATTATCAGTTAATTTTTGGATTTCTGCTTCATAGTATTTTTTATCATCTTCTGATAAATCACTACTTTTTTTAATGTAGTCATTCGCATCACGGCGTTCATTACGAATTGTCACTTTGAAATGTTCAGCTTCTTTTCACATCTCTTTCACTAAAACTTTCCGACGATCTTCTGTTAACGGGGGGATGTTTAAGCGAACTAAGTCTCCTTCGGCAATTGGAGCTAACCCTAAATCTGATTTATTAATGGCCCCGACGATCACACTAACTAATGACTTATCATATGGTTTAATAACTAATTGGCGAGCTTCAAGTACCATAATATTGGCAGTTTGTTGAATTGGGGTTAGGGTTCCGTAATAATCAATCATAATATGTGCTAACATGTTAGGATTAGCTCTTCCCGTTCTAATTTTAATTAATTCATTTTCAAAACTATTAATTACTTTATCCATTTTGGACTTGCTTGTTTCCACAATTTGGTTTGTCATTTCTTTACTTTCCTCCTGTAACTAATGTTGAACGAGCACTACCATGTGCTGCTTTATAAATATTATTTGGTTCATTAATATCAAAGACAACAATATCAAGTTGGTCTTCCATTGCTAAACTACTAGCGGTTAAATCCATTACCTTTAATTGTTTGTTTTGTAATTCATTTAAGCTAATATTTTCAAAACGAATGGCATCTTTATGCGTTTTTGGATCCTTATCGTAAATACCATCAACCCCATTTTTAGCCATTAATAAAACATCGGCTTCAATTTCAATTGCTCTAATTGTGGCTGCTGTATCAGTTGTAAATTTGGGTTGGCCAGTTCCCCCCGCCATAATCACAATAAATCCTTTTTCTAATTGTGATTTTGCCTTTTTAAATAAATATGGGGAAGAAACTTCGGGAACTTGAATTTTGGACATAACAACAACTTGGTTACTGCCTTCGTATTTTAACACCGATTCTAATGCTAAGGCATTCATCACCGTTGCTAACATTCCCATATAATCTGCGCTAATCGGATCCATTTTAATTGTTTCAGCCCGATTACCACGCCAAATATTACCCCCACCAACAACAATTGCAATTTCTAAGCCTTCTTTTTGCAAAGCAACAATTTGTTTAGCAATTTCATGTAGTTTTTGCGGATCATATGGTTCTTGATGATCTCCTAAAGCTTCACCAGATAACTTTAATAAAACTCTTTTATATTTTAAATCCATAATCTTAATAAGTTCCTTTCCAAAAAATATCTTGTTCTATAATATTATAATGATTTATTTTCAGAATAAAAGTTTTTGGTTAAAAATTGTTGGAAAATTAGCAATTTTTCCATAAAAAAACTTTCTAAATCCTTAGAAAATTTTTTAATTAAAACCACCAAAACCTTTTGTTGGCATGATGCGCCCGGATTTAATTTGTTTAGCCATTTCATCAACTTGTTTTTTAGTTTTTTCAAACTGGTTAATTAATTCATTATATTCTTTTTCACTACGTCCCGAACCTTTAATAATTCTTGTTTTTCGCGAGATATGTTTTAATAAACGTGGTTCTCTTCGTTCTTTAACTGTCATTGACGATAATAAAACTTCCGTAACTTTTAATTTGCGTTCAGCTTCCATAATTTTTTCTTCACTAATTTTTGGCATTCCCGGGATTAATTTCATAATCCCCCCCATTTTTCCCATTTTAGAAAGTTGGCGCATTTGGTTTAATAAATCTTGTAAATCAAATTGCCCCATCATCATTCGATTCATGGTTTTCTTAATATCACGTTCATCTAAAACATCTTTAGCTTTTTCAAATAAGGTTTGGACATCTCCCATTCCTAAAATCCGATCAGCCATCCGGTCCGGGTAAAAGATTTGCAAATTACTCATTCCTTCGCCGGTTCCAATAAATTTAATTGGTAACTTTGTTAAGTGGGTAATTGATAAGGCTGCTCCCCCACGGGAATCACCATCTATTTTTGTAACAACAACTCCGGTTAGTTTTAACAAGTCGTCAAATTTTTCGGCAACATTAATAATATCTTGCCCAGTCATTCCATCAACAACAATTAAAATTTCATCCGGACTAACTGCTTTTTTAATTTCTTTTAACTCTGTCATTAATTCCGCATCAATATGCAAACGACCTGCGGTATCTAATAAAATAACATCATTTTTATTAGTTTTCGCATATTCAATTGCTTGCTGAGCAGTTAACACAGGATTTTGTGTTCCTTTTTCAAAAATATCAATGTTTAAATTTTTCCCTAATGTTTTTAACTGATCAATGGCGGCAGGACGATAAATATCACAGGCTACTAATAATGGTTTTTTATGATATTTTTTTTCTAATAATTTTGAAATTTTTCCGGTTGTTGTTGTTTTACCACTCCCTTGTAAACCAACTATCATAATA
This sequence comes from Spiroplasma mirum ATCC 29335, assembly GCF_000565195.1. NCBI lineage: Bacteria > Bacillati > Mycoplasmatota > Mollicutes > Entomoplasmatales > Spiroplasmataceae > Spiroplasma > Spiroplasma mirum. Next base: position 791,555 of record NZ_CP006720.1, read on the forward strand.
ATGGTTGGTTTGGAAGTTAAGGAAATTTCTTTAGCAGTTTTCCCAAAAATATTAATTAACTCTTCATGCACAATTTTAATCATCATTTGGGAAGCATTTAAGCCTTCACTAATATATTCACCTTTAGCTTTTTGTTCAACATTTTTAATAAAATCTTTAACAACTTCATTATTAACATCCGCTTCTAATAATGCTAAACGAATTTCACGTAAAGTTTCTTTAACAGTTTCTTCTGTTAATGTTGATTTTTTTAAGTTTTTTTCAATTGATTTCTTCAGTTTTCCAGCTAAAAAGTCACCAATCATGTTTTCAACTCCTCTAGTATTTTTAATGTAATCAAACTCTTTATAATTATACATAAAACAATGGAATTTAAAATATCTTTAAAAAGATTTTAAAAGTGGAGATAAGAATAAAAAATAATCTACCCAAAAATTTAATCAGATTATTTTTTTAATTTATTTATTCAAAATAAAAGAAAAAATTATTATTCAATTTAATAATTTTCTCTAAATTACGGTTTCAATAAAGCGTAATTCCCGAATTACCGTAATAACAATATCACCGGGAACGATTTTATTATGACTAATTTTTTCGCGAATATCAAAGGCTATTTTTTGGGCCTGAATATCAGTTGTCCGTTCGGGATTAACAATTACCCGAATTTGGCGACCTGCTTGTAAGGCATAAGCTTTGGCCACCCCCCGGACTTCCATACACATTTGCTCCAACTCTTTCATCCGACTAATATAATTTTCAACATTATTATTGCGACCACCAGGGCGAGCAGCTGATAAAGTATCAGCAGCGGCTACTAATGGTGAGTACGGATTATCCATTGGAACTTCCCCATGGTGCGAATGAATAGCATTAATAACAATTCGACTTTCTTTATATTTAGTTGCTAACTGGACCCCTAAGGTTACATGGCTACCTTCATTTTCAAAATCAACTGCTTTCCCAATATCATGTAATAATCCTGCCCGAATCGCAATTTCCGGATCAAGTCCTAATTCACTTGCCATAATACCGGCTAACTTAGCAACTTCAATCGAATGCATTAAAACATTTTGGCCATAACTAGTGCGGTATTTTAGCATTCCAATATAACGAATTAGTTCTAAATCAATATTATAAATTCCTAGTTCTAAAATGGTATCTTTTCCAGTTTGTAAAATTGTTGTATCAAGATCAGTTTTTTCTAAGCGAATTGCTTCTTCAATTTTATTCGGTTGAATTCGACCATCCGTAATTAATCGTTCCAAAGCTTTTTTAGCAATTTCACGCCGAATGGGATTGAAAGAAGAAACCTGAATAATATTAGGAGTATCATCAATAATTAAATCAACACCCGCGGTTGTTTCAAAAGTTTTAATATTTCTTCCATTTTTTCCAATAATTCTTCCCTTCATATTATCATCAGCTAAATTAATAACCACGGTTGTTTTTTCAACAACCACATCCGCTGAATATCGTTCAATAGCCTGAGTAATAATATTAACAGCCGTTTCTTTTGCTTTTAACCGGACGTTTACTTCGGCATTTTTTAAAAATTCCCCAATTTGTTTTTGATATTTAACATTAATTTCTTTAAATAAAATATCTTTCGCTTGATCTTGCGAAAACCCTGCAATTTGTTCTAATTGCTGGATTGTATTATTGATTAAACCGTCATATTTAGCTAATAACTTTTGTAATTCCTCTCTTTTATAAAATAACTCCTGTTCTTTTTGCGTCAATACTTCTTCTCTTATAATAATATTTTTTTCACGTTCTTTAAAAAAATTTTCATTTTCTAAAATTTCTGCTCGTTTTTGTGCGACTTCTTCGCGAACATCTTGTCTAATTTGAGCAGCTTCAACTTTTGCATCTGCTTTCGCCGCATTAATAATTTTTTTTGCAGTTAGTTCTGCTTCTTTAATTTTTTTCTCAGTATTTTTAATTAATTTAAAATGTAGATACTTTTCAACTAAATATCCAATTAAATAAAATATTAAGGCACAAGCGCCTAATAATATTACTCATCCATAAACTGGCATTATAGCTCCTTTCTTAATATTAATTAAGAAAAGAAATATTTTATTTTTAATAAGTGGAATAAGATAGTATTTAACTACCAATATATATTTTACTATTTTATTTAAAAAAGAAAAGGTAAAACAAAATAATAAAAAAGTGCACCAAGCACTTTGTAAAAATTAAGTAATTTTAATTATCAATTGTTTTGTTAGGATTTTTTGCAGGTTCTGGGGAAATGGTAATCGTTCGCTGTGCTGAACGCTTTAGTTTCCAACGGTTATAATAACTATTTAAATTTTCATTAAAGGTAATAATAACTAATCCTAGTAAAATGAAAACTGATCATACTCAATAATATCATTGTAATTTATCAACATTAATTTCACTAATAAAGGTATTTCCTAAGATTTGCAAAACTGGTGTTCAAATTAACATTGTTAACTGGGTTGCTAAGGCATACGTTCCGTTTGATAATTTAACAGTTTCAAAGTACATTAAACGACCGGTTCCCATTACAATTCCTGACACATACACTAAAATTGCTTGTCACCCATATAAATCAAAACTAGATTTAAACACTACTCATCCTTGGTAGCTTGGCTGGTTATCAATTGCGGAGGCAATTGGTAAGGCAATAATTAACATTGTTCAAAAACTAATAAATGATTTTACCAATACCACTTCATAGTTAGATAGTTGAATTTTATTACTATGGAGAAAATAATCACTAATAGTTCCTTCAAAAGCATAACACAACGCTGCGATAAATGATAATAAAACTCCGGCAATTAATTTTCAATTAATTTGTTCTTTAATGAAAAAGTAGTTAAACAACATTCCAAAGGTAAATAATGTTGTTATTAAAATCCCCACCAACCCAAAACGGTTAATTTTTTCTTTTAAAACAACCCGGCTAATAATCATACAATAAATTGGAGCGGTGTTTAAAATAAAGTTTCCAAGGGTTCCATCATTTAAAAATAACGCCGAAATCATCAATAGTGCCATTGAAATTGGTCCAGCTAGTAAACCAACGCCCGCCATAATTCATACTCGTAAATGTTTTAATTTTAAAATTAACTTTTTAATGGAAGTGTATAACCCAACCCCGCACATATAACCAAAAGGAAGAATTAAGGTATAAGTTAAATTTTTAAATTTATGATTATTATGCGCCAGGTTTTTTCATTCTAAAAATCCAGTTGCTAATGCTACTAACAGAAAGGACATTAGTTCTTGAATCGTTGCTAAAAATATTGGGTAAGTAATTTTAGTTGAATTATCTCCCGCAAAAAAAGAACACAAATAAAGGTGTTAGTGAATAAAAAAATTGCCGAAGTAACACCAAAAATACTTGCTGCAAACATATGACTTTTTGATTGTTCTAAATTTTTAGTTTCCATAAATGCCCCTTTTAAATATCCTTTTTATTTTAAAATTATACCCTAATAATTTAAAAAAAATAAATGGTTTTAATTTTTCTGAATTATTATTTATTCCCTAATTAAAAAAACTGATTGCTCAGTTTTTTTAATTATGTGGACTAAATGGATCAATTACTGTTTTCGTATCTGGTTCTTCACGTTTTCCCATTTTACGATCTAGTTTATAATAATCACCATTTGACATGTTAATTCAATCTAAGATATCTTTAACTTCAGCTAGTTCTTCATAAAAATCAATGATAAATCAATCATAGAATTTATTAGTAACTAAATCACCTAGTTCGCGCGATCTTGCCGCAAAATGATTAGTAATTTCCGCAAAGTACTTACGATGATGAGCATATTCTTCCACAACTTCTTTAATTGATTTTAATTCTTTAAAGACAGGTTCTACTTTTGTCATTTCAAAAGTACCATCGCGATCCATTATAAAGTTCATAATACGACGTTGATGTAAAACTTCATCTTGCGCTTGAACTTGATAATAGTGAGCAAACCCGGGATAACCTAAGCGCTCAGCGTTAGTACTTAAGTTATAACAAATAAATTGCATCTTCGCATGTTCATCTAAATATTCTTGCAGATCTTTTTGAATTTCTTTTGTCAACATTTTATCTGGCCTCTCTTTCTATCTGCCACAATTATAGCACTTTTATAGCACTTTTATTTTATTTTTCTTAAAATTTATTTATAATTTTTATAAATAATATTAATATTCAATATTCATTTTTCAATTTTTATTATCTTCGATAAATAAATCTAATAATGGTTGGGGAATTTGTAATTCTGCTAAATCTAATAATTTGATGCTAGTACGAATTGCTAACTCATTGCCGCTTTCAACTTTGTGAACTCATTGGGGTTCTGCAATTAATTCCCGCCCAATTGCCACTAGTGAAATGTTACTATCAAGTACTTTTAAGGTATCATCCGGAGTTTTAACCCACCACCACCGCAATTAACAAAATTTTATCGTGAAATCTGTTGATAATTTTATTAATAACTAGCATTGGATTTTCTTTATTTCGCAAGCTTTTTCGCCATACTCAAGAATTCGAAATGTGAATATAATCTAACGGATATTTAACTAAGTGATCCATTAAAGCGCAAGTGTCTTCTAAAGTAATGACGGGGTTTTCAATTTATTCGGGAAAAATCCGATACCCAACAATAAATGATTTGGTACTATGTTCTTTAACACCAGCTAACACCTTTTCAACAACTGCTAAAGGAAATTTCATCCGTTTTTTAAGAGCTCCCCTCATTCATGTTTCCGTTGGTTAGCATGGGGGTAAAAAAACTGTTGTAATAAATAGGTATTGGGCCCATGAATTTCGACCCCATCATAGCTAGCCAGCTTTAATGGCACGTAATGTCGCGGCGCCAAAATCTTTAATCGTATCTAAAATTTCTTCGGATGTCATGGCGTGGGGTGTAATTGCCCATTCTCCTAATGAAATAACAGCACTTGTGAATAATGGTTCTGGTAATAATAAGGTTTCGTGGTGACTTCCCCCGTGGTGAAGTTGCATAATGGCAACTCCTTGTTTCTCGTGAATTAAATCAGCTAATTTTTTTAAATTAGAAATCTACTTATCATCATCAATCGCTGGTTGTCCAATAAAAGCTTTCCCATTCCGGTTAACATAAGTATATCCAGCGATTACCATTCCGACTTCCTTAATTTGCGTTTGGTAATAATTTAATTCATCTAAGGTATATTTTCCGTTTTCAAAACCAGAAAAAGTAGTCATTTGGGACATTACAATCCGATTTTTAATGGTAACCTGACTTGGAAACGTAAAGGGACTAAATAATTTTTCATATTTGCGATTCATAATTAATTTCTCCTTCGATTTATTAATAATTATTCTAATGCTACTTCACAACTAATTTCATCACTAAAAATACTTGATGGTTGGTTGCGGGTCATAATCTTAAACGTAAAACTGGTAATGTGATCATGGTGACTAAAAACTTTAAAATCAGTTAAACTAAAGTATTCCTCAAAACTTTTGTTTTCATATCCTAAATATGTCATTACTTTTGTTTTAATTAAGGTTTCTAATTCTTGTTGTTGGGAAATTTGATTATAGTTAATTTGGTATTGTAGATAATATTCTAATTTTCAGTTTGCCAAGTTAGTATAATCAACATATTCTTTTTCATATAAATGACCATTTTTCCGCAATTTAAGCGGAGCAAATCATTGGGCATAAGCCTCCATTAGTAAACCAAAAATGGCAATCATTCATAACATCGCATAATCTAATGGCCGGTTATTCATAACAAATAAATCTGCCCCATTTTCACGCTGCGTTTCTAGAACAAAGCGAATTAAGTTTCAACCAAAGAAATATAAACCAGCTTGGACTCCCGAACGGATAATTCAATAACCTTCCGGGTTATTTAAACGGGTTAGTTCTTTCGCATCATTTACCCACCATTTTTTTTAAGCGGTTAATGGTTGGAGAAGATGTTTCTTTGAATTTTTTTGGTTTAATTTGTTCTAATTGTTTTTGGGTAGGGTTATTATAGTAAAAAGCTTTATACCACACTTCTTTTCAAGTCATTTTATCAGGTTCTTCAATTTTACGGTTAAAGAAATGACGAACACTATATTTAAAATCAAACGGATATTTTTGAGGATCTTTTTTTCATGGTTTTGGTCCTAAAACTTTGCTAAAATTAGGAACCACAAAAGTTAAGATTACTCATAAAATAAAGTTTCAGAATGATTCATATAAAAAAATTGGGACTCTTCACTGAATGTTCCCAGTACCAGGAATTAACTCAGGATGATCACCTACCCATTGGAAACAATTATCTCGAATAAAAGCTGGTAGTCATTTTAATGATTCATAAGAAACAGGATTTCCTAATAATTCATGGTTAAAAAAGTTTCCTCATCTTCCTAATACCTGTCCTAACAAGATATTAGGCACAATACAGTCAATATATACTCACATTGAAACCCGTGATTTTCGCGCAACAAAGGCAAAGACAATAATTCCGACAACAACCCCAAATAACACCCCACCATGAATACTCATTCCCGCTTTTCAAAACGCAAATAATGATCAAAAGGGTGCCCCCCCATCATAACCAATTAAGGGTTGACTAGGATCTTCGTTATATTTTCCAAAAAAACTAGCACCAAATAACGAAAAGGGAATAATAATAAACACTGCTCAAATTAAGGGTTCAACAGGAACATTCTTGGTCTTCAAGCGAATATAACTAGCAAAAACCGCTAAAATCATCCCCGTGGTAATAAATACCGCGTACATATGGACTCAACCACTATATGTTGCAATAATATTATTATGGGGAGTATTGTTCGGATTAATTCACCCCGGTGAAGGTTCGGCTAATAACAACTGATTTAACATTTTGTCATCCTTTCTTAAGATATCTTTTCACACAATTTTAATTGTTTCTTTTATTATATATGATAAAGATTTTAAGTGCGGAGAAAAAACAAAATATTTTGGTTTTTAAAATCTAGATTATGATAATATTTAAAAGGAGATTAATAATCTAGAGTGTTTAAATGAAAAATGATGCTAAATACCCGGAGTTTTTTGATTTTGTATTTTCTGATTTTGAAGACGATAAATTAATAACTATTTGGGAAAAATGTCAAAGAGATAGTGTTTCAGATGATCCGAATAATATTTTGTCTATATTTTTTTACCCAAAGTGTTAAATTAATTCAAGACCAATTTCAACTAGCAATTAACATCACTAAAAAATGAATGATGAAGAAACTACAGCAATAAGACCAAAAATATGTGAACAATTAACTAAAAATATTACTACCATTCAATTTAATACAAATATTGCGATGTTAAAAATTATTAATAATATTTGGGGAAAAATAAAATACTATAATTTTCAAAAAGTTCCTTCAAAGTTAAAATCATCAAAAGAAAAGAAAAAAATGATCTATGAAATTAATAATTTACTAATCGCTTATAGCAAACTTAGTGATGCTGAACAAGCGCAATTTTACCGAAGTAAATAATTTTATCCTTACCTACCAAGAGCAATTTAAAATAGCAGAAATATCTAAGGAAATTACTAATCAATTTAAATTTTATCAAAATAACCTTGTGCAGCTTAATTATGAAAGTTCAATAATATATGATGAAAATTTACCAATTTATTTGTCATTATCAGTATTTAATTATAGCGAAGAATCAATTTGGTAAATAAAAAATGAATTCATAGTGAATTCATTTTTTATTAACTGCTATTTTTTATGTTGATCATGGGGATTAATACTACTAATATTTAAATCACCATGAATAATTAAGTCTTGGCCTTTTCCTCTAACGCATTTGGAATAATTGTAAAGGTATTTAAAATACCATCCGCTGCATATTTGAATGGAATTTTAGCTACCTATGCTAATGAGTTTACCGGCTCCGGTTTTATCTCTTCCGTTCATTGGGTTGGCCCCTGGTGAGAATGGCACTCCGGCTTTTTTACCGTCAGGAGAATTATCAGTTGCTTTTCCATATACCACATTTGAAGTAATTGTTAGAACTGACATTGTTGGTTCGGAATTACGGTAGTGGTGTTGACAACGCACTTCGTTCATGAAAGTTTTGACAACTTCAATTGCAATATCATCGGCACGATCATCATTATTACCATAAGTTGGGAAGTGGCCTTCAATTTGGTAGTCAGTTACCACCCCATCACTATCTTTTAATGGATAAACTTTGGCATGTTTAATTGCTGATAACGAGTCAGTTACTACTAATAATCCAGCAATTCCAGTGGCAAAGAAGCGGTGGGGATTAGTATCCATAAAACACATTTGGCTTCTTTCATAGAAGTATTTGTCATGCATATAATGAATAATATTTAAGGCGTTCCAATATACGCCAGCTAATCATTTTGCCATTTGGACAAATTTTGCTCATACTTCTTCATAATTTAACGGTGTATTTTCATTTCCATTGCAAGGTTCAAAGTATAGTGACACTTGGTTTTTATGGATTTCATCAACCCCCGTTAATAGCATATAATAATGTTTTTACTAAATTAGAACGAGCTCCGAAGAATTGCATTTGTTTTCCAACACGCATTGGTGAAACACAACACGCAATTACATAGTCATCCCCGTGGGTTGCGCGCATTAAGTCATCATTTTCATATTGCATTGATGAATATAAAATTGAGTATTTAGCACAAAAAGCTTTAAATCCTTCTGGAAAATGTTGTAATCATAAGATTGTTAAGTTTGGTTCTGGAAAAGCTCCCATGTTTGCTAAAGTATGAATATAACGAAACGCTATTTTAGTAACTAATGTACGACCATCAATTCCCATTCCCCCAATTGATTCAGTGGCCCAAATTGGGTCCCTGAGAATAAATTGATTATATTCTGGTGTCCGCATAAATTTAACAATTCTTAATTTCATAATTATGTGGTCAACTAATTCTTGAACATCAGTTTCTGTTAAAACTCCATTTTTTAAATCCCATTCAATTTAAACATTTAAGAAACCACTGGTTCTTCCGAAACTCATTGCTGCTCCGTTGTTTTCTTTAATCGCAGCTAAATATCCTAAATATGTTCATTGGAAAGCTTCTTTGACATTGGCCGCTTGTTTTGAAACATCAAATCCATATTAAACCGCCATTTTTTAATTTCTTTTAATTCTAAAATTTGTTCTAATAATTCTTCTCATAAACAAATAACATCTTCCATCATTACTAATGAAGTATTACGTTTGTCTTCTTCTTTTTTGGCAATTAAATAATCTGCTCCATATAATGCTAAACGGCGATAGTCACCAATAATTCTTCCCCGTCCGTAAGCATCAGGAAGACTACTAATAATATGTGATTTACGACAAGCACGCATATCTTCTGTATAAGCATCGAAAACTCCTTGGTTATTAGTTTTACTGTATTTTGTAAAAATTTCTATTACTCGGTCGGAAACTTTAAATCCATACGCTTCATTAGCATAACAGTTTGGACCATTCGAACTCCCCCGTTAGCCTTCATTGCTCTTTTAAATGGTTTTTCAGTTTGCACTCCAACTACTTTTTCCAAGTCTTTGTCTAAGTAATCAGGTGCATGCGAAGTAATTGTTACTGGCAAATCTTTATCAGCATCCAATACCCCCATTTTCACGTTCTTGTTTTGTTAATTCCATAACTTTATCTCATAATTTTTTGGTAGCATCAGTTGGCCCTACTAAAAAAACTATCATCACCAGTATATGGAACATAGTTATTTTGAATAAATCCGCGAGTGTCTACCTCATCTGCTCATTTACCAGCGGTACAATCATCTCACTCAGGAAATCATGTTTTTCTAATTATTTTGTCCCCTCTTTTCTCTACATGTTATAAAACTAAAAGTAATGTTTTGACAAAATTATTTACTTTTGAAATTAAAAAAATAACGGTTGTTAAATATGTATTATTTCAAACAGAAAATAAATTTATCACATCAGAAATCCCACACTAAGTTAATAGTTTATATCTCTAACTATTAAGTAATCGCTTAATAACAAATAAGTTTTAAAAACCTATCTGTTTTTATTATACTTCTAATAATTCTTTTTTCGCAATAGTTGCTAGCAAAAGATTGTTAAAAATTACCAAAAGAAAATTTTCCTTTTTGCAAGAAAAACTTCGCTGTTTTATTTTTAACTTCGTTTAAATCATTGGCGATGTGGCTCTTACTGTCAAGTTTCTGAATTGCTTGGTTAAATTTGGCATTGTCTAATACAAATTCGTGATTAATAATTTGGGCAAACCCAGTTTTTAATTGTAATAACTTAATTTGATCACTAAAGTATTTTTTTGTACTTTGACCACGGCGGCATTGATTTTTTTACGGGCAATAAAATAACATAAAACCGGGATTAATAATCTACCCCCGATAAAATTACCAATAAAAGTGGTAATTAAATTGACTAGCACAAAATATCCAACCGAAGATGCTGGCAGGACATGGGTGGCTGATAACTGATCACCAACCATAAAAATATTCATTCAAAAAATAAATGTATTGGCAACAACGTGTTGGAACCTTGCCAAACAAAAAGCAAACAATGCTAAGAAAATTCCTAAAAATAAGGTGGCAGCATTTTTTGAAGAATAAGTTAAATATAAAGTGGCACCAACTAAAATATTACAGTAAATTCCAGACATTAAATTATTTAAAAAGGTTTGGCCAATTTGTTGACCGGTTGGGTTAACCCATCAGCAAGGACACTTCCCACAAATTCCATTTTGTGTTCAATCATTTGCATTGTTTCAGCGTGTGTCATGAATCACCATGGGTGTTTAGTGTCACTGCTTTGTTTTGTTACCAGTTAAGATGTGACCATATACCAGGGCAAAATAAATCACAACAGCTGTTAATAAACTTTCTAAAAAGTTTCCTAAAAAACTAGCATTAAGTTGCGATAAAATTTTCACGGACTAGCAGCACCGATGCTAATATTAATAAATCCGACACAATAGGAAGTATATAATCCGCCTTCTAAAAAGGTCACTAAAATTAGTACAATTGGAAAGGTAATCCCAAAAATTAATTGTTTAACTCCCATCGTATTAACACCCTACATCGAAAACAATGCTACAATGTAACCCAACGAAATAAACAATCTACATAAGATCCCGTTGATAATTGTATTCATAACATTAGCATTAATCTTTTTATTCGATGCTTCAAAAGCATTAATGATTGCTTGTTATAAATAAGAGTGATGTTCATCAAGAATACTTAGATCAACTGTTGACAACTTAGTTAGTTGTTGTTGATATTTTACAATGCGCGTAAGTTTCTTATCCATTCAATAATTTTCCTCTCTGTATTACGCTAGTATGTACTTATCTAATTACAAATAAAAGAATTTGTACCTCAGATAAATAAATAACGGTAATATTATACAATAAAAAATAAAAAATTTACAAATTTAGTAATTTTGTAAAAAGTTCCCAGCACTCTTCTAAACCTTGTTTTTTCTCACTCGAAGTCTTAATAAAATAATCCGCGGGATTAAAATTTAACATTGTTTTAATTTTTTGCTCAATTTTTTTAATATCATTTTTTTTTAACTTATCTAACTTGGTCCCAATAATAACTATTGGGATTTGATAATGTTGTAAATATTCATACATTGTAATATCATTGCTTGTTGGATTATGTCGTAAATCAACTAATAAACAAACAAAAACTAGGTTAGAACGCGATAATAAGTATTCTTCCATCATTTTACTAAAAACTAATTTTTGTTGGTTGTTAACTTTGGCAAACCCATAACCAGGAGCATCAACAATCCGAAACTGATTATTATTAATACTAAAAAAATTTAGCATTCTTGTTTTACCAGGAGTTTGGGACACCTTGGCCAGCTGGCGGCGATTAGTCAACATATTAATAAAACTTGATTTACCAACGTTACTTTTTCCTAAAAAGCAAATTTCTTTAACCTCATCATTAATTCAGCCTTTTTTATCAACGGCTGAAGTAAGATAGGTTGCTGTTTTAACTTTAAACATCCCTATTCTCCTTTCTGTTGTTTATTAATTTCATACATTAAAATTGTTCCCGCCTGCGCAACATTTAACGAATCTAACTTCGCATTAATTTTAATTTTAACATTTAAATCACTATTATCTAGTATCATTGGTGATAACCCACTACCCTCGTTGCCTAAACAAACAGCATATTTTTGGCCAGCAGCAAAAGAGGTTGTTTCCAAAAATGTCGAGTTATCACTAAGATTAGTACTAATAATTTGATAGTGCTCTTTTTTTAACTGGCCCAAAAATTCAACTACAGGGTGAGAAATTACGTGAATATTTAAATAAAATAAAGATCCTTGACTAGCACGGATAACTTTATCATTAAATAAGTCAACGCCATTATGAACTAAAAAAATATTAGGAAAATTAAACCCGAGACTAGTTCGTAATAATGTTCCTAAATTCCCCGGATCTTGAATATTTTCCAAAATTAAAGCATTCTGGTGGTAATCAATTTTTTGTTGACTAAAATATTTGGCTAAGTTAATAACCCCCAAGATTTGTTGGCTCGTAACACTTGTTGATAGTTTACTAATAATTTGGTCGGTTACTATAATAATATTAACATTTTGATATTTGTTAACTAAATGTAAATTGTCCTTCGTTACTAAAATCTCCACTAATAAATTATTATCATAGGCACTACTAATTAAATGTAAACCTTCAATAAGGCCTAATTGTTTGGCGTGGCGAAATTTATTATGCTTTAATTTACCTAATTCTTTAATATATTTATTTTGACTTGAATTAATTTCACGATAACCCATAATTTTCTCTTTTCTTTTTTAATCAACATATAAAAACCCAACAATATAGCGTTTTGTCGTTGGATTAGCCCAATCTTTTTTAGTTGCTTTTGTTTTCCGCATAATAGTCACCATTGAGCGGGGACGTTTCGGAGGATCTTGCATTTTACCTAATAACACAGTCAAAGCTGTTTTATTACTTTCTTTATTATAGTCTTCAGTATCCTTTACCCCTTCTTGTTTTGCCATAATCCGCACCTTATTTTTTTTAAACCATTTTTGAAAATAGACATAATCATGGTATGACCAGTCTTTTTCTTCTCACCCTAAAATAATGCGGTCCTTTTTTTCATCTCATCCCACTAAATAATCCCGAATCTGGGTATTAGCAGTTGGTCCTTGTTCCATCATTTTAAAAGTGCGCGCAATTGTTTGGTCAATTGTTTTAAACCCATAACCAACAAAAGCATTCCCAACTCAATGGTGTTTATAAATTGGTTTTACGGGATCCATTGGTTCGGTAAAAGTAATTGCATATGACCAGTACTTATCATCTGATTTACTTTTAAATAATTCATAACCAAATTTTTCATGCTTAATAACAACACAATCTTTTTTAATTAAAATTACTAGATCTTTAAACGCATCAATAAATTGTTGTTTTTCATCTTGGGTCAAATGGGCTTTTAACTTAGCTTCTTTCATATTAATAATACGCTGAGTATAATAGGAAACCATTAATGCACCACCTTTTTGCTAACTATCCATTATTCTATTATATTATATATTTTATATTTTATTAGGGTTTAAGTCAAAGTAAATCTTGAAAACCTTGATTTTAGGCTTCCGCGTTATTTTGATAAAAATCTTCCTCATATTTTTCTAAAATAAATAGTAAAAAATCAATATAAACAAAAATTAAGATGTATTTATTTTTTTTCAAAAAATTAAGGCTATTATGAATAACTAACGAATCCGGAAAATGGGTAATCTGGTTGCGCACATAAATCACATCATGCCATAACTCTAGTCACAGTTCAAAATTACCTGGTTCTAACTTTTCAATGAAAAAATCCAATAAAAATTGCTGTTCTTTCTTTTGATAATTTTCATTCAAAAGTTCATTAACTTTTTTACTATATTTACTATAAATATCATTCTTATTATCAAAAAGTTCCTCATCATAATTTTTTAATTCCTTTTTCATTTGGTCCAAATACCCAATAATTTTATTTCAATCACAATAATAGGTTAAAAATAACTTTTTAATACAGTTAACCAAGTTTGAATAATTAAAAGCAGTTTCTAAATAATTTAAATCAGCACTACTAATAATTTTTTTAAATAGGAGATCGTTTGGGTGATTTGAATTTTTAAATTAGTTAAGATTTGTCGCTGAATTTTATGGTTATAATTAGAATTTGATGTTTTGGATGAATTACTATCAAGAAAAATAATCTTGTTATCAACAATTTCTTGGGTTCATTGTAAAAATAAAATTAAATAATTATTAATCTTATTATCAGCTAATAATTCTAAGGTGATGATGCTATTTAAAAAGGGATCAAAAATTTTATCCATTAAAAATAAATAATCTTGTTTAACTTGATGATCCATAAAGATTTGATGAAACTTGGCTAATTGTTCCATTAAAATCTTTTGTTTGGTAGTTAGTGATAGCAAATTAATCATTATTTTTTTAATTACCTCCTTAAAATAAAAAAAGAGAAAGCAAATGGCATCTCTCTGAGTTAAGTATAACATTGTTAAAATAAAAACAAACCATTTTCTTATTTTTTTATGCTAACTTTTAAAATTTCTGTCTTTGATAAGATTCTATATTAAGTAAAAATAATAATTAGTATATAATAATTGAAATTTACAAATAAAAATAGTAATTAATTTAATTACTATTTAAAAATTCTTTGTTTTAATGAATTCAATTAAACTTTCAACCATTACTTCGGTCCCCCGCCACCGTTACCAACTCCATATCCACGGTTAGTGGTCACGTCTTTAAAATTAGCAATTTCAGAAGTTAGATTATCATAATTTTCTAACTGAATTGGTAACCATCAAACTGGTTCTAAGGTATTCTCAGTAACCTTCGTAAAATTCTTCACCAATTTTTCATTGTTGCTAAACATTCCACTAATGTTAACTCCCACGGCATTTTTAACCGAACTAGTTAAAGTCGCAACATCATTAATTGTGGCTGGGTGGTAAGTTTGTTTGGCGTAACTAATTCCATCCGCTAACACAAGGTACCGTTCAGCATCCGTGTTATTAATTTCCACATATCAGCCTGCATGTGATTTGACAACACTTTCGGTTAACATTGCAATTACTAGTACATTGGCAGCCACTTCTTGCTCAGCTAATGCACTAATGACTGATAAAACAATTGCGGCCCCAGACATGTCAAATTTCATTCCTAACTGCCGACTGCTACTTTTTAAACAATAACCACCACTATCAAAAGTTATTCCCTTCCCGACAAAAGCAGTTTGGTACTCACTAGTAGTTTTATCACCTTGGTACTCCACAACAATCATACAAGCGCAGTGGTTACTACCCTAGTTAACTGCTAATAATAAATTTAATCCCATTGTTGCTAATTCTTGATTTTCATAAATCTTCATTGTTAAATTCTTCGTATTTTTTAACCTGTCTTTTCAAAAATTAGCAAACAAAACCGGCGTCATTAAATTAGCAGGCATATCTTGTAAATACCAGTCTGTATTAACTCATTGCATAAGATGATGGGTAATTATAATAATATCCTCTAAGTGCGGATAGGCTGAGTGGTAAATTAAAAGATCATAATTCATATTCGAAAGTTCTTTTTTAAATTGACATTTTTGCGCATTAAAAACATATAAAATTGCTTTCAGACTTGTTTTTAATAACTCCGCACAATTAGTAAGTGTCGATGGGAAACTACTAATTCAATATGGCGTTGGTCTTCATTACCAATATTCTGGAGGGTAATTTTCTGCTTACTTGTTTTCTTAATAATAAAGGTAATTGGTAAATGATCCGGGCTTTTTTGGTGAGTAGTTACTTAAAGTGTTATCATCCCATCGCTTCCGTTCTAATTCTCTAAAAGCAGTTTTAATTTGTAGTAATAATTCTTTTAAAAATACTTGTGAGCAACCAAAATTTAACCGAAAGAAAAAATCCCCATTTTGAACAAAATCTTTGCCATATGAAAGAATAATATTTTTCTTTAAAAAAGTTCTTCAATTTGGTCAGTATCCAACTCAGTTCTTTAATGATGTTGAAAACAAAATTATTATTCATTATGATGAACAGCAAATCTGAAATAGTTATTCTATCACAGCCCAAACTTTAATTCAGTTTTTAGATTTAGTCTATTATGAATTATTAAATAAAGTCATCAAAAAATAAATAGAAATAGGTGAAAAGATTGAAATATAATTTTGATGAAATTGTCGATCGTAGCGGAACATATGACCATGACCGCAAATGAAATATTGAATATTTAATGCAAACTTACCAGATTAACCCCCCCAAAAAAAATATTCCGCGTGGATTGGTGATACTGATTTTAAATGTCCCGTCGAGGTTGTGGATGTTATTAAAAAACGAGTAGAGACTAATATTTATGGTTATAACTATGTCCCGGCCCAGTTTTATCAAAGTATTATTAAGTGACACCAAGAACGGTTAAAGGTTAATCTCCAAACATTATGAATTCATTTAATTTACGGAACGGTCGGAACTTTATATTATTTAATCCAAGAGTTTAATAATGTGCAGGATAGTATTTTAGTACAAACTCCTGTCTATGGACCGTTTGGAGAAAGTATTATTGATAATAATCGCACCTTAGTTTGTAATAATTTGCTTTACCAGGATAATAGTTATCAGATTGATTTTGCTGATTTTGAAAATCAAATTATTAATAACCAGGAAGTAACATTTACTAGTTGTTTAGCCTTTCCCGAACATTATTCTCATTTAATAGTTTGTACTAGTCCAAATAAGGCATTTAATTTTGGGGGCTTTAAAACAAGTTATGTTGTGATCCCCGATGAAACATTAACAACAAGATTCTTAAATTGTATGAAAATTAACCGAGTTACTTCTCCTAATACTTTTGGGGCAATTACCCTACCTAATTGCTGCTTATGATAACTGTCCAGACTGGTTAGAGCAGTTAAATGCGTATTTATGAAATAATTTTGTAATTGTTAAAGAGTTTTTTCAAGTTAAACTTCCATATAGTAATAAAAATGCTTGTGTGCGGGTAATTAATAAATAACCCAATGAAGGTGGAAAATTAGTGTAATATCAATACCGGTTCACTTTTGAAGTTATCAAAATGGCATCTAAATCATTGGTAACTAATAAACCAGTAACAACCTTATTTTTCATAATACTAACCTTCTAATAAATAATATTCAATAATTGATTTAACCATTGTTCCTTTCCCACAATCATCAATGTAGGCGGTTCCCGTAATATCAATGTGAAGAAATGATAATGATTCTGTAAAGTTATCTAAAAATGCCATCGAATTACCGGTCGGATTATATTTATCATAAGAATGATTAACTAAATCAGAATATTGGGTATTACTCATTGCTTGATAGTTTTCCCGGCTAACAGGCATTCGCCAAAAAGTTTCGCATGCTTGACAGGTTGCTTGGTGAAAGCGATCAAATAATTCATTACTAGTTGCCATCGCCCCAGTTACATATTTTTCAAGATCCTTAATCATGGCCCTGGTTAAAGTAGCAATAGTAATAATTTTCGTTGCTTGCAATTTTTGAATTGCATAAGTAATTGCATCCGCCATTACCATCCGCCCCCTCGGCATTAGTTGAAGTGATTTGCACTGTTTAAATCATAAAAATTTTTAATAAAAGTTAATTCTTTGTTTGAACTTGTTTTATTATATTGAATTTGATAATTAACAAATTTAGTTATGGAAGGGGTAAAATCATCGGTGGTTGTTTGACTAAAGACAAATCATTCGTTTTGATTTTTAATTGTTGGTAAGGAAGCAATTTTGGTATTATCATCATAACTATTATTAAAATCAGGTTGGTTATCTTTATCCTTATAAATTTTTAATTCAATTTTATCAAATAATGTTGAATCATTAAAAGCAATGTTGGTATATTTTCAAGGATCTTTAATAGCCAGCATAAATATTGCTCGTTCATTACCAATCGTTAATTCACTATCCGGAATATCTTTAAAAGCGGGGTCAGTTAATCTAATTTTAATGTAATTTCAAATAATTGAGATATTAATTAAGTCATTCCAATTAATAATTTGACTAATATCTAGTTCACTGATGGTTGGCTTTCAAACAATCGGAGCAGTTTGAAACGCTCCCATTACTTTAATATAAGGTGGTTTATAGGGGTTAGCAACAACTTTAACAGTAATTCCATCCTCAGCTTTCGGCCAATCGCTAGTTGGACTATCCGATGTTAATAATTTTTTTGTTTGCGCATTATAAATCTTTATTTTCAAACTAGCGGCAATATCATCTGAGTTAAAAATGGAAATTGATTCAATTAACTTTTGCATAATGGCATTATTTAAATAACCAAAATTTTTAGCATCCAAAGTAGGTAAGCCAGCTAAATAAAGTTGTAAATTTTCGGCAAAGTGAAATTTTGGATCATCTAATTTATTTAAATCGATTGTTCCGATGCGAATAATTTCATTACAACTAATTACATTCGAAACGGCTGTTCCCGTAATTACTAAAGCACCTAAACTTGCTAATAATTTTTTCATTATTAATGTTCCTTTCACAAAGATAATATTATTTTTTGACATTAATTAATTATGTTTTTTTATTCTTATTTAGTTAAATTATATCATAAAAAATAATAAAAAAATTATTGCTTCTATTTTATTTATAATGGAAAAAAGATATAATTATATATATCAAAATATAAAGTAGAGAAAACTATGTAATTAAAAAGACTATTAGCTTCTTTTTTAAATATGATTTTCTGTTGGTTAAATTTAATCTTATAAATTTTGAACATTGACCCAATTAGGACATTAGCAAAGGGAATTAGCCTACCATTAACTAGAAAAGGGAAGTTAATTTTCGGAGCCTGTTCATTATTACAATGAATTATTATGTTTACTATTATTGGGACAGTAGTAGTTATTGTAATGTGAATATTAGACAAACCATCAATTACAACTATTATAAGTGGTGCTGCCCAATAAAAAAAAGGATTTAAAATCCTTTTTTTATTTATTAATTTTTGTTAACAGCGGAATTGATTTTGTATAGATTTCTAACATTTTGCGAAGATCATCAATTTTAACATACTCATTATAAGCATGCATTGTTGATTCTTCAATATCAAATTCGGCCCCAAACGCTACACATTTAGGCATTGCTTTGGCATATGTGCCCCCACCGATTGCTAATGGTTGGGCATTATGATCACCGGTAACTTCGCGATAAACTTGCATAATATTTTGAATCATGGGACTATCCTTTGACATGTGCACGGGATTTTCTCATTTTAGATCAATTAATTGTAAATCAAATTTTGCTAATTCAACTGTTAATGGTTTAACAACATCTTCTTGGCAATAAGTAATTGGAACCCGTAAGTTTAAAGTTATCCGTGTTTTGTCATGGTTAATTTCAACAATCCCATTATTAACTGTTAAGTTCCCTGATTCATCGCGCATTGCCGGAAAAATTTTGCTGAAAGAATAGTCGCGGTATAGGTGTTCTTCCACAAATTTCGCAATTTTTGAGGTTGGATTAACATGGGCAATGGCATTTAATGCTTCTAAAGCGGCATTAACTCCGCATTCTGGTAAACTTCCATGTGAAGATTTTCCTTTAATAATTAGCATGTCTTTTTCAACATAATTTTCAATATTTTCAGAAGTTAAGATTGCTTCAATCTTACTCATTTCTGGTCCCTGGTATTTAACCACATCATTAACAGAATTATAAGCTTCCCCACCAATTAAGATAAAGTTTTCACCCCCAGCAATAATATCGACATTTAAAATTCCTTTTTCGGCATATACCACAGGAAATTCCCCATCAGGAGTATATCCTAAATCAGGAATCCCTTCTGTTTCCATATAACTAGTAATTGAAGCCCAATCGGTTTCTTCAGTTAGCCCAAAAATTAAACGAATCCGATAATCTGGTTCAAAACCATGGTCTTTTAAATATTTTAGGGCATATAAATTAATTATTGTTGGGCCTTTATCATCAAATGAACCACGTCCTAATAACTTACCATCTTTAACTTGGGGATTAAATGGTTCAAATTCTCATTTGGTTAAATCTCCGGTTGGCACAACATCTAAGTGTCCTAAAATCGCAAAGATTTTTTCACTGCTTCCATATTCAACATATCCGTAGCGATTTTCCGGGTCTTGGTATGCTTTAAATCCTAATTCCTTTGCTAAATTAATAGCAAAATCAAGAACTTTTTTTGTATTTTCCCCAAAAGGAGTTTGGGGTGCTTTTTCACCGCGCACTGAGGGGATTTTAATAATTGCTTTAATGCTTTCTAAAGCAGCGGGAAAATATTCCTTTTGTAGTTTTTCAAGATCAATTCTCATTATTAGTACCTTCTTTCTAACCTAACACTTGTTATCTTGTTCTTAGTTATAATATAACATATTTTAAGAATTAGAAATTGAATTAATCCATAATATTGACTAAAATATCATTCAAAATATTGTATCCCTGCGGGGTACATTTTAAAAATTGATTATCTATTAAAACTAGATTACCCTTGGTAATTTCCTCCCCAATTTTATCCTGGTAATATTCATAAGCTCCTCGTGCATCCTTGACATTATCTAAATCAATTCCCGCGGTTAATCGTAACCCCATCATTAAGATTTGAAAATAATAATCCGGTAAACTAATTTCACTAATCTTTTGTTCTCATCCTTGGTAGCGCCGAGTATTTTCTAATAATAAGTACTGGTTGTTTTCATTTAGAAAACCACTAGCTCCTGGTCCTAATGGTAAAAAAGATTTATTAGTTCAATAACAGAGGTTATGCTGTGATTGCTTTTCAGGGGTTAAACTATAATTTGAAATTTCATATCTATGATAGCCAAAGTTAACCAAAGCGGTATTAATAATCTCATCAAAAGCTAAATCATTATCTGATAACTTAGTTTTTGTTTTGCCCCAGTAAGAGTTTTCTTTTAAAATTAAGGAATATCAACTAAGATGATCAGGTTGTAACTGGTTAACCATTGCTAAATCATCGTTAATTTGTTGATAACTTTGGTCAAATAAGTTATACATTAAATCAAAGGAAATATTATTAAACCCTAATTTCCGAGCTAAATAATAACTATCAATTGCTTGTTGAACAGTATGTTTACGGTTTAACTTGGCTAATAATTCATCATTAAAAGTTTGAATTCCAATTGATAAGCGATTAACATAGTATTTTTGTAAAATTAAAAGTTGTTCTTTGGTAATCCGTTCGGGGTTTAATTCAATTGTGTATTCTTGTAAATGATTATGGCTAATCCCATTAAGGATTTCTAGCAGCCTTGTTAGTTGGGTATTATTTAAACTATTAGGAGTTCCACCCCCTAAGTAAATTGTCGTCACTGCTGTTAACTGTGGTTTAATTCGATCAAATTCGCTTGCTAAAGATGTTAAATATTCATCAACCATCAGATCCTGAGATTTTTTAATTTTAAAAAAATCACAGTAAAAACAAATATGGTTACAAAACGGAATATGAACATAAAGGTGTTTAATTGTCATCTTAATAACTCCTTACTTGTTGATAATCTTATCATAAATAAAAATAGATAGTTAACATAACTATCTATTTATTACTAAAACGTGAGAAGAATGGAATACCTTTCCCATGCCGTTTACGACGAGCAATTAATCACGGAATTGAAATTGCTAACGTTAGAATGATTAAGAAAATAATAAAGATAATTGAACAAATACGGTTTGTTTTTTTCTTTAAAGCAGTTAGTTCTTCTGGTTTAACAATTTCATAACCATAATAACCAATAATATTTGATTTTCGTTTTTTAGTTAAGACAATATTCGCAATATGAATTCCTAGCATGGCAATTAAAATAATAATTGTAATTGTAATAGCGGCAGTTAAGTCCTCCACAATTCCTCAACTTCAAAAGCCAAACATAAAGTGTTCACCAGTATGTTGTTGGAAACCATATAAAATTCCTAAGATAATTCCCCCAAAAAAGTATGTTGGGAAAGCAATTCAGTTTAAGACAATGCTTCGCACTGTCATTTTTTTATAATTATCAATTAAGAAATGGGGAATGGTGTGGTTACCACGGTTTAGATTAGCTAAATAATTATTGGCTTCAATTTTTACCCGTGATAAATCAAAGATTCCTGCAAATAATGATCCTAATGATACTAATAATAATGTAATTGTTAAAAATGGATGAGGAATATATTGCGCTTTAATTCCTAAAATTTCATCTAAGCCTTGCTTATGACTAATAAAATACAGGGCAATAAAGATAATTGTCGCAACTATTCCCGCAAAACCAACTAAAATCATAATTAATGTCCGAATTTTTTCTGATTTAATTTCGCGAGCAATTTCTAATGGCATCAATTTATTAGCATGTTCACGACTTAAACGATTGGTATTTCCTTTTGAACGTAATTGAACTTGGTAAGCATATCCTTTATTTTTCTTTGCCCCATTCAAATTGTCATCTTCATCATAATAATCATTAACCACTGGCATTTTAGAGTTGACCGGCGTTAATGCCATCTTTTCATTTGCTATATTATACTCTTGATATGGCTGTGGATTAACGGAACGCGAATAATTACCATAATTATTATTTGCTAAACTTGGTGCCGAATTATATTGTTGATATGATGGAGCACTTGGCTGATGATAAGGTTGCTCGTACATCATTTCATTCAAATTAATTTGCCCTTGAGGATTAGCAATACGACGTTGGTAAGGGCGACGATACTGATTTACATAATGATCTTCAGTAAAATATCCATTCTGCGTTCCGTATTGTTGGGGATAACTACCTTGTGGTTGATGTGAATATTGATCATAATATTTTCGTTGATAGCCAGCCCTTGGTTCTTGGTAAGCAGCTTGTTGCATACGACGAGGTAATATCCGTTGCGGAGGCTGAGAATTAACAAATTTATCATTAAAATCATGGTTATAGTATGGTTCCACATAACCAACTGGTTTTGGTGCAGTTAAATCCGGATGGGAATTAAAATTTTGGGGTTGGTTTCCAAAGGGTTCACCATTTAAGTAATAGTCTTGTTGACCTTGAACATACATCCGAGCAGGACGAATAATATTATTATTTTGGTAAAGCGCTTCGGTATTATTGACTTGGTGTTGACGGTAATCTTGATTGGGCACAATATAGCCATTGGGATTTGGATTAACTTGATTAGCAGTATCATTAACATTTTTATTTAACGCATTAAAAACACTAGCATTATTATTAGCTTGTTGTTCGTTGTTATTCTGTATTTTATTCTTGTTATCAATAACAAAAGATTTAATCGAGTTAAATAATCCCATACTTTGTTCACCTTCCCTATCAAAGTGAATAAAATGTTTAAAATTAAACAATAATTAAGTTAGTCTTTACACCCGTATTTTTTGGCTAACATAATTTCTTGCTCAAAATATTCAACATTTTCTTTAAAACTGACTTCTTGTTTTAATTTGATAATACTTGATTGCACATCATTTTTGTTTTTCAAACGAAATAATGAAAAAGTAATTACAAAATAAACAATTAGTAATAGCGCTGCAAATCCTAGTAACGCTCCAATTAACCCTGGTGTTGGAATTATTAGATCTAAGATTTTAATATTTATAGTTAAGTTTATGCCCATATAAACACCACACTATCTAATGCAATTATACCAAATTTTTTAAAAATATGGTAATTATTTTTATTTTTCTGTAATTTTTCATTACTAACTAACTTAGTTAATTTATTCACGTATAATTTTAGATTTTAGTTTATTTTTAAAACTATTTCTTAATAGAATATTAATTTTAGGGACTAATAACACCAGGTGATTACGATATTCCGCTAAAATAAAATCAGCGGTAAAGTAAAAGATTAATAATAACACTAATATTAATGAAGCGCACGAAGTGAAAACAATCGTTGTAATATCATCAATGAAATTTGCAAAATCTCCTATGGTTACAAAATTAGCGGTTGGATTTTTAAAGGCAAAAATACCAATTTGGTCTCACGATAAAATATCATCAACACAGCGCACTAAGAATTCTGTTCCAAACAGCAGAATTTGGAAATAACCAACAATTGGTTCTCCCGTTGGTGAACGGTATTTTCATTCACAAGTCATAGCAAATAAAATATAATAACACATTGAATAAGCTAAACCATTAATAAGCTGTAAAGCTAAGTAGGCATCTGGTGAATGGTTAAAAGCAGAAATTGTAAAGAAAGCAAACCATAGTAATAACCCAATCCCAAAACAATATTTTGCTCCTAATTTATTATATAATCAGTTACATGCTAAATAAGAACCAAAAACTTGGGGAATTAAAAACAACTGGTTATTTAACCGAATAAACTGGTCAACCATCGCGCTATTATGATATTTCTCCCAAGTCCGCTGTCCTAATAACCAAATATAAATGTTAGATTGTGAAACCTCTTTCATTCCAATGATAAAAAATAATAGCACAAAAATAATAATAACTTTTTTTCATTTAAAAGGTTCTAAAATTTCACGTTGTTCAGCGGTAAAAGGAAGCGAAGTAAACTCTCCTTGTCGTGAATAAAAAAAATAAAAGAATAAGGCCGTAAAAATTGATAATAATGATAACGAACCAATAATTCTGATAATTCCATGGTTACTAATTTTATTTACTAAACTATAGGTAAAAATATCATGGAAGTCAATTCCCGCTAAAATAGCAAACGTCATAATTGGGGCCACTAAACTAACTGTTTTAAACGGAAAAAACTTTTTCGCAAAAATTTCATTATACGTTAAATAAAAACTACTTAAATTAGTGACTCCTAATCCCAACAAGACACAAGCAGTAATCTGAGTTTCAAAAGATGGATAAATCACTAATAATAAAACTCCCAGGATAATGGCAATATAAACTAATAACCGGTAAAATTCCCAAACTTTTTTCTTAGGAAACAAGAAAATTAATTTAATTGGAATCATCGCAATTAACGCATAAAATAACGTTGACATTACAAACAAGGCTCCCAACCCGCTTAGTTTATCAATTTTTAATGCTTTTAACGTAAAATTAAAATCATAATTATTGGATAGAATTAAAGATAAGGCAAATCAAAAACAAAAAGTTTGAGCAAAAAAGATCTTTTGACTATTGGAGCGAAAAACATGATTTTTAATTAGCATTAAAATATAGAACACCATAATTAATACTAATACAATTGGATTAAAAATAAAGATGTCTCAATTTGTTTGCATGCTTACCTCACTTGCTTAAAAGTAATTATAGCACAATATAATTTCATTACCCCTATTAAACACTATATTAATTTATTTTGCAACTATAAAATATTGCGTTTAATAATAAAATAACTCAGGAATAATAAGAGACCACCAAAACTAAGATAACTAATAATTATTGGTTTTGCATTTAAAAAACTGATAATTACTTGTAATTTTACAATTAACAATTTCCAGGGGGAAATCTTGGTAAATCATTAAATAATTACGCCGATTTGTAAAATCAATCACACTATTACTTAGTGGGGCAAACCAATATTTATTAACGGGCAAAGAACATTGTTCATAACTGATTCCAATGCTCTAAAACATTAATTATTGATAATTCCCGATAAAGGTACATTAACTTGGTATAATGCTGTCAATTACTATCAACTGTTAATAACTGTGTGGTGATAATTTTATAATCTAAGACTTTTTTAATTACATTATCTTTCCAACTCTTTAAAAACATAAAAAATATTATTTTTAAATAGTTTCATTATTGCTAAGGAAAACTGACTATCATTTGCAACATAATTAGATTTTTGACCTACAAAATTAGCTAAAAATAAATTTT
Source organism: Spiroplasma mirum ATCC 29335 (assembly GCF_000565195.1). NCBI lineage: Bacteria > Bacillati > Mycoplasmatota > Mollicutes > Entomoplasmatales > Spiroplasmataceae > Spiroplasma > Spiroplasma mirum. The sequence continues at coordinate 817,429 of NZ_CP006720.1, forward strand.
GAAAAATATCAACCGGATCATAATTCTGTTCATGATAACTATTCTGATTAACTGTTAGCCAGTTATCATTAGGATCAAATGCATATAACGAACTGGTAGTTGATAATTTTAGATTATAAAAAGTGTTCCAATCAACAATTTTTTGGTAGTTATCAACTAATGTTTTTAACTCATGCTGATAGATATTGTGGTTATTTAGATCATCATAAGATTTAAAAAAATACTGGAAACTAATACTTAAGGTAATGGTGGTGCTTGTTCCGGCCCCTAAATCAATGTTAATAATACTATTAATATTCGTACCATTATATGTGCCTTTTCAGGCGCTAACATTATGAACACTTAAATTAAGATGTTTTTCTTCAGTTAAACCAAATTGTTGATTAATAAACATTAAGTGGTTTAATCGTAAACTTGAATCGTCTTGGTTAACTAAAATCTTTTCTAATTGGTCAATACTTTTATTTGCATAAAAATCATACAACGCACTTGTTTTGTTAAATGGAGATAACTAATGAGGTTCTTTTTTAACATTTTGGGAAATAATAATGTTGTTTTAACATTACTAACATGGTATTTATTGTCTTCACATTTCACCAAAATATTATCACTAATTGCAAAAATTAAAGTATACAGAATTCCCCCAATTAAAAATAAACTACAAAAAATAATAACAATTAGTAAAACAACTTGAAAGTGTAAAAAAGAAAACGCAAATAGAATCCCGCTGGCATCTAAAAAACTAAAGAATAATAAATAATTAACTTGATTAGCATTGTTGTTAGCAAATTAGAATTTAGAGTATTAAAATTAAGCACACTAAAAATAAGATTCATTATTAAAAGAATTCCAATCACAATGATAAGAAATAAGAAAATTGAAAACCAGAAGGCAATTAGTCTTAATAAATATAATATTGATTTGTGGTACGGTTTGGATATTAATAACAAATATGTGCCATATTGAAATTCCCGGGCATAAATTTTAATTGCAATAAAGATAATAAATAATAAAACTAATAAATTGGTTAAGATTAACACTTCATATTGAAAATTAATAATTAGTTTATTTAAATCATTAGTTGCTAAGATTAAATATTATAAGTTTAACCCCACCATTAAAACTAATGCTAATCCTGTCAATAATAAGATTGACATTGATTTTTAAATTTTAAAAAGGACAAATAGGATTATTGATCATCAAGAGCTTTTTTATGAGAATAATTTAAAGAAGAATGCTTGTAATTAAGATTAGTTTTCATCACTATTCAGCGCTAAGATTAATAAGCAATGGTAAATATGTTGAATCAGCAATTTTATAACCATAACCAGTTGTCATCCATTGTCCAATGGCACCAAATGATAAAATAAAATTTCAGCCTGTGACATCTTGATTAGCTGGATTATGATAAGGAACTAATCATTGTTAATCATTTTGTTTTTGTAAACAAGACTCATTTCATTCCCACTATCATAATAAATTTGATCATTTAAACCATTAAATAAATCAATATCTGGTAAAGCTTGCACATCTTTTTGGGCTTTAAAATCACTTATTAATAACGGTAAAAAATTATTTAAATGGCTATTATCTGGATCCTTTAATTTATTACTTAAATCCTGATTAATTGTAATTGCGACTTGGGGTTGTTGTTGATTAGAAGTGAAATGAAAATAATTAAAAAATTTCACGATAATCTTTGCAAAGTTATCTAATTTTTGTTGCACCCCCTTTGTTTGGAAGCTTTTAATTCTAAGACTAACGCTGTTCCCCATTTGGTTACCACCCCAAACAGCGGTAGTCCCGCAATGGTAATAATATTTAGGTTAATCTTGAAATTAGATAAGTCAAAAACATCACCACTAGTAAAAATTGAAGAAATTTTTAAAAAGAACTGTTCAAAATTAGCAACGTTAATTTTACTTGGATCATAACCATTTCCCGTTCAATTTCAAGAAGCACTATCAGCAGTTACTGGTTCAACCCCATTGGTAATAATATTGACCCCACTGACTTAACAAGGCAATAAAACTTTGGCTATTATCATATTTAATATAGCTTAAATAATTTTGTAAAGCAGGCAGGGTTTTAATCATTTCTTGAAAGCCATTAAGAACAAGATTGTTAACTACGGGCCCATTTTTATTATCATCAAAATTAATCTGAAATTTTTGAAAAATATTATAGAATTTTGACTTCGGATCATCAATGGTTACATTTTGTAAATTATTAAAATAACCAATTGTAGCATCCGAAATAATCCCAATGATTTTACCAATCGTATTTTTAATAGCATCCACCCAAGCAGTCGCAATAAATTTAATATTATAATTAATATTTGAACTATAAGTTTTATATTGCACAGTATAGCGTAAGGCAATATTAATCGTTACCACCGTTGCTGTTTTAATTGAGGGGTCGTTAATCAAAGTATATAGCGTATCAAGGTCAGTATAAGTTGCACTAATTTTAACGGGCGAAGCTGCTAACACCAACGGGTCGCTAGTTAAATAATAAGCAACATATTGATGTTTAATTTTGGCGTTAATCGAATTATTAAAATACTGCTTAAAATTCTTGATAATTGTAAAAAAATTATTCAATATTTAAAAAGATTAACCCTGAAAGGAAAAACTGTCTTTTTTCATTTCACTTATTAGATGAGATAAAAAACTATATTGATCAATTTACAATGATTATGATGGGTAAACAATATTATACTGGTTCAATTAAAAAATTTAATTTACAAAATACTTATGGGTTAACAAGTAGCAATCAACTAGCAATCCAAAAATATTTTCAATATTTTCAAATTCCAAATTGGTATGAATCTGAAAATAAACAATTAAATTTTGTTATTCGTAGTCCGCTTGATTTGTATTATATTACCCAGTATGCCTTACAATATCAAATTAAAATTTATAAAATCAAAGAAGTTGAGTTTTTATTTAATTTTTTATTTAAAAAACTTAATATTAAATATGATTACCATAGTTAGACAAGAAAAAAGTTTTAAGAAGAAAAAAAGTTATTATTTAAATAATGATAAACTTATATTATATGAGAGTTTTTAAAACACCAATGATATTAGTTTTTAATATCATTGGTGTTTTTTTATTTAATTAAAGGAGATGAACAATATGAAAAAACTTTTAACTTATTTAGGAATTATTTTATTAACAATGCGTCCGGAGTTAGTTTAGTTTGATGTAAATCAATAAATAATAATGATCATCCCGGTGGGGGTGGCATTGATAATGATATTAATAAATGATTTAAAAACCTTAGCTAATATTGAAGAAGAAAAATAATTATCCGATTTAAATTAATATAGTGGTAAAAGTAAATATTATTACTTAAGGTACTAATTAATGAATACGGAAGACCAACCAATAAAAATAAACTATAAAAAATTGTTACGATTAAAATTACAATTTGTGAAGAAAAGATTGAGAGTGCACAGATAATCCCATTTGCGGCTAAAAATGATAACATCATCGTATATTTTAATAAATTAACCAGTAATTTTAATATTTGGGAATAGAATAGTGGTTTTGAACTAAAGTGATAAACGACTAAACTACTAAGATAGCCAGTTAATAATATTAAACCAATGAAAAAAGCTACGCAAATTCATAAAGCTAATAGTTTTAAGAAAAAAATGGTTAACCGATGGTATGGTTTTTTGAAATTAATAACAAGTAGGTTCCATCCTGTAATTCGCGCCCATATACTTTAATTGCTGCTAATAAAATAAAAATTAGTAAAAAATATTGCTAAAGATAATAACTTCATATTAAAAATTAACAATAAAATTACTATAAGTTGGGGAAATTATTAATAAAGTAATTAAAAAGGTATTAAATAGCAAAACTGCTAACAGCATTAATACTCAGATTGTTATGCTTTTTGTTACTTTAAAAATTGCAAACGAAATAATAGTTTAAAAATCTCGTTGGTGGGGTGATGATTTGGACTGGGAAATACAGTTGGTGGCGATTATGATACTTATTATTTTTCATCATTATTTCTTTACTTATTGAAAAAGATAAATTAAATAAAAAAAAACAAATAGCAATAACATCATGGGTGTTAGGTACTATTTGTACTCTGTTAACTATTTAATTTACAAAGTTATTATATTACATTTTTTCCATAACATCAACACCAATTAGGTTAAAAGCATTACTTAAAACTTGGTAAACAACTTGGATAAAACATAAACGTTGTTTGGTTAATGCTAAGTTTTCTAAATTAATAACTTTAAATTCATTGTAATAAGAATGGAACTGACGAGTAATATTTTGAATGTAATCACAGATTAAATGGGGCTGGCGCATTTTAGCACTGTATTCAACATAACGGTTAAATAAATCAATATCATTTAACAAGTTTAATTCTTTATCGGTTGTTAATAATTCAAATGAAATAATATCATCAAAACTAATATTATTAGCAGCGGCTTGTTTTAACACACTATTACAACGGGCTGTGGCGTATTGGGCATAGTAAACGGGATTTTTTGAGGAATATTCTTTTAGTAAACCAACATCCAAGTCCATATGACTTTGAGGTGTTTTACTTGATAACATATAACGAATTGGATCAACCCCAATTTCTTCAATTAAATCAATTAACCACACCGCACTCCCTTTTCGTTTACTCATTTTATATTCTTGTCCATCTTTTAATAACCGCACCATTTGAATCATATCAATTTCTAAGATATCTTTGGGGTAACCTAATAGTTCTAAACCGACTAACATCCGAATAATATAACCATGGTGGTCTCCCCCCCAAAAGTTAACCAAGTGGTCGGCTTTGCTTCGTTGTAAACGTTCATTATGAACAGCTAAGTCCGGAGTAATGTAACTATAATCACCGTTATTTTTAACTAATACTCGGTCTTTTTCATCCCCAAAGTCAGTAGTTTTTAACCATAGAGCGCCATCTTTATGATAGGTTTTCCCTAATTTATCATATTGTTCCAGGACCGCATCAATTTTTCCCCCAGCATAAATAGCTTTTTCTGATGAATAATATTCAATATCAACACGGAACAGTTTTAATTGTTCTTTAATAATGTCTAAAAACAACTCCACTGATTCATTTCGGAAAATTTTGTGGGCTACGGGATCACTCATTTTGTAATCTTCACCATAAGTTAAGTCAACATATTTATCCTGATATTTGTCAACAAATTTTTGAGCGACATCAAAATACATATCACCCTTATAAGCTTCTTCAGGAGTTGGGACTTCTTTCCCCAGTAAAGTTTGATAACAAGTAAAAACAGTAATTGCTAAAATATTAATTTGGTTTCCGGCATCATTCACATAGTATTCAGTTTGTACATTAAAACCAGCAAACCGCAAAATGCGCGCCACACTATCCCCAATTGCTCCGTTACGCGCATGACCAATGTGTAAAAATCCAGTTGGGTTTGCCGAAACAATTTCTAAGTTATAAGTATAATTTTTGGGTTGTGATTTTCCATAGTTTGTTTTTAAAGTTAATACATCGGCCATTATTTTATGTAATTGTTCATTGGTAAATGTAAAATTAATAAATCCTGGTCCTGCTAAACTAATTTCTTTAAAACTTTGCTGGTCCTTTTCCTTAATAAAACTAATAATTTCATTGGCAATCTCGCGGGGATTTGCTTTTAAATCTTTCGCTAATAATAAGGCCAGGTTAGTTGATAAGTGCCCAAACCCTTCTTGACGGGGTTTTTCAATAATTATTTCTTTCTCTAAATTTTTGCTTGCTAAATAGCTCGTTAGTAAATCTTCAACAATCTTAATATTATTATTCATCTTTTCAGTTCCCTTTCTGTATAAAATATCATTTTATAGCAAATTATTCTTTATTTGCTATCTTTTTCTTAATTTATATGTTATTATTTAAAAGCGATGAGCCGATTAGGATAAATTATCATCAACCAGTCATAACACTTTTAAAAGTGTTTTTTTTTTTTTTATTTATTTTGTTTTAACTAAACGACAGTAATAAAACCCGTCACTATTATGTTCATAACCAAATACTTGTTCTTCTTGTTCAATTTTCATGGTCGGATATTTTTGCACAAAGTTTTTAATTTGCTCATGATTTTCATAAATTTCAAAAGTACAGGTTGAATAAACAAGAACACCATGGGGTTTTAACAATTGGTAGGCTTTATCTAATAATTGGGCTTGAATGCTAACAAGATCAAATAAGTCTTCACTTGTTCATGTTTTATATTTAATTTCTGGTTTGCGTTTAATAACTCCAAACCCACTACAAGGAGCATCTAGTAAGATACGATCGTATAACTGATCAGGGGGAATTAAATTAGCATCCAGATTATGAACTTCAATATTCGTAAGTCCTAAGCGGTGAATATTTTCCGTAATTAGCGGAATTTTATAGTTCGCAATTTCATAAGCATCAACATGGCCCTGGTTATTCATGAGTTGTCCTAAGTAAGTTGTTTTACCCCCGGGCGCCGCACACAAGTCTAGCACTAAATCACCTGGTTGCGGTGCTAAAACTTCCACAACTTTAATACTCATTTCATCTTGCATAATAATTTCTCCGTTTTTAAACATTTCACTATTCATCACTGGATATGATGAAATAACACAAGCAGAAGTTATTAAGCTTGGTTGTAAATTATACTGGGGATATTTCGCAATTAATTCTTCGCGTGAAATTTTTAAAGTATTTACCCGCAGTGATATTTTAGGGATGTTAATTGAATCTTTAATAATATTTAAAGCATGTTCATTTCCAAATTGAGTTTTTAAAATTAATAATAAACCCTTTGGAAAACTATACCGAATTGATAAAGTTTCAATTTCATTTTTGTCAGTAATGGCAAAAACACTGGCATCAGCAGTAAGAATCTTTTTTAAAGTAGCATTAATAAAACCACTAACCTTGGGATTAATAGTTTTCGCAATTTTAACTGCTTCGTTAACAATGGCATAATTCGGAATTTTATCTAAAAAATAAAATTGATAAACACTCAATCATAATAAAATTTGTAATTTTTGGTTAGTTTTGTGGGGATCAATAAACTTATTGGTGACATATTCTAAATAAATTTTATTTTTTAAGGTTCCATACACAATTTTAAAAATTAAGGTTTTATCCTGTTTACTAAGATCCGAGTATTTAATTAACATCTGGTTTAATAAATTATTACTAAATTCTTTTTTAACAATAATTTGATATAAAATATCAAAACATAACTGACGAGTTTTCATTTTTATCCTCTTATGGGGTTACTTCTTTTTTTAAATTCTTGGCGAATAATATTAACAATTTCATTGGTTGCTCTTTTAACAGTATCATTTACAATTACATAATCATAATTATCTTGCAAAGGTAATTCTTCGCGGGCTTTTTGCATCCTTTGCCTTAAAACTTCCTCTGGTTCAGTTCCACGCCCCCTAATCCGGGCTTCTAAAACTTCTAAGCTGGGCGGAACTAAGAAGAATGATAAAGCATCAGGAAATTTTTGTAAAACCTGGGTTGCTCCTTGGACTTCAATTTCTAGCAAGACATTTTTCCCCATTGCTAATTGTTTATCACAGTATGCTTTGGGAGTCCCATAGTAGTTTCCGACAAATTGGGTGTACTCTAATAATTCATCATTCGTAATTGCTTTTTGAAATTCTTCTTTGGTCACAAAAAAGTAATTAATCCCGTCAACTTCACCCTCACGTTTTTCTCTGGTTGTCATTGACACTGAGTATGCTAAGTGTAAATCATCATATTTAAAAAGTTCTTTGCCGATGGTCCCCTTCCCAACCCCGGATGGTCCTGAAAAAAATTATTAAAAAACCAGTGTGATTATTCATTGTTAGTATCATCTTCCTTTTCTATCCGTAATATATATAAATACTTGTTCTTATAATTTTTTGTTTTTAAAATAACCAAGTTGTAATTATCAAAACTTAAGGCTTGGTTGGCTTCACAAACAATAATACCGTAATTATTGAGAAGATTATTTTCTAATATACAAGTAATAATATCATAATAATAATCAATTTGTTTAAATGGGGGGTCTAAAAATAAAATATCTATTTTAATATTATTATTAATAAAATTAGTTAATAAGACCTGGTAGTCAACATTTAAAATAATTGCATTATCAATCTTAAGATTGCGGATATTATTTTGAATAATTTTTAAGGCCCCCTCGTGATAGTCATTTAAATAACATTGTCGTAGTCCGCGTGAGAGTCCTTCAATTCCTAACTGACCACTCCCCGAAAAAATATCTAACCCAACTTTATTTTCATAAATAAAATAATTATCTAAAATATTAAACAGATCTTCTTTAACACGCGCTGGCATTGGTCTGGTGTTCATTCCCTCTAAAGTTTGAAGTGCACGTCCTTTATATTTCCCACTAATTACTCGCATTTTTAACCTCTCTTTTAAATTTATTATACATAATTTATTGTTAATAATTTCATATGTTATAATTTTTATTGAGGTGATTTTAGTGCTACAAAGTGAAGTACCCAATAAAAGTTGATTAGTGTTTGATGATACCAAATCAATTCGTGAACCATCAGTGGATGTGAAAATACCACTTTCCGAAAATGATGAATTAATCATGCACAAATTAATTGACTTTGTTCGTTATTCACAAGATCCCACTGAAAATAAAGATCATGCAATTCGTCCGGCCGTTGGCCTAGCTGCTCCCCAAATTGGAGCCAATGTTAATATGTACTATATTCGAATTGATACTACTGATGATGAAACTAAACAACGAACTATTATTGAATACGCCTTGGTTAATCCCAAAATTATTGGGTATAGTTCCCAACTTGCTTGTTTAGAGGAAGGTGAAGGTTGCTTAAGTGTTGCCATTGATCATGAAGGTTATGTTCCCCGCAGCTTTCGGATTTTAGTTGAGGGTTATGATTATTTAAAACAAGAAAAAATTAAAATAACAGTCCGTGACTATGAAGCAATTGTTTTCCAACATGAACAAGCCCATTTAGAGGGAAAGTTATATTATGATTTAATTGATAATAAAAATCCATGGCTAAAAAAACCAGAATGAATTTTACTATAAATTTATCTTGTTTTTTATTTTTATTATAAGTTTATAAATTTAATTTAATTTTTATATGATAAATAATATAATAAAGATAACGGTCTATTTATTTATCCAATAAATAAAAACTAATAATATTAGTAAATCTTTTTTTAAAAATCTCTTATAAAATTTAATGACTTCTAAAAATAATAAAGTCAACTTTAATCAAAACTTCCAAAGCTATCTCTTAATGCCCTTATCTTACATAAAGATAATGGAAATGGTCTATGAATTGGAATCTGAATTGCAATGCCGGACCTGGATGAAGTGCTGATTAATTAAAATTAAAAATATAAAGCAGGAAATTTAAGAATTGGAAAAAAATAATCCTTATCGACAATACTGATATGTTATTCTTCATAATGTTATTCATTACATTGGGACCTTATATTTAATAGAACTTGGATTCTATTTAACATTTAAAAATTCAAATTGATTTTTTTCCTTATTTGTATAGCAATTATCATGGCAATCCTTTCTTTTATTTGAATAATAACAAATATATTTCACTTAAGATACTTTTTATTTGAAGAAAAAATCAAAGAAAACAAAATTAAAAAAATAGTAAAAATTGAAAAGTCAACTCTTAATTATATTGCCTGATGATATTTAAATTAATAACAAAAACACTTAGAAATTGAGTGTTTTTTTTATGACTAATTACGAAAAAATAATTTTTAAAGAAAAGACATCATTAATCTGAATTTTATTTTTATTATAAAATTATAAATATTTTATTATTTATTAACTTAGTCAGTGGATTTTTAACATTAGAATTCTTCCTTTATTTGATTCTACTCTTCAACCGCTTTTTCTAAGAAAAAAACACTAACTATAAAAATTTATAATAAATATTTAAAAATTAATGTCAAAACCTTTTATTTATAAACAATAAGGAGAATTTAAAATGGCTCACGAAAAAAAATATAATCCAATTGATCAAAATTGAGAAATTATTGCTCATAATATTGTCTATATTATTGGATCATTATTTCTAATTGGTGTCGGAATCAGCTTAGTGTATTATTATTCACGATGATATATTTTTATTATTTGTTTTGGAATTATTGCTAGCATTGTAACAACAATTTGATTAATTACCGTTTTATATCATTTGAAATACTTTGCCTTAGATGATAAAATCAAGGAACATAAAATTAAAAAAATTCAAAAGATAGAAAAATGGACCCTTAATTTTATTGCGTGATGGTATTTAAATTAGTTATTTTTTTGATAATTTTATTATTTTTTCATTGTTTTTTTTATTTTATGTTATAATTTTTTAGATACTAGCAAAGCAACTTTTTCTTTCTTATCAGACAATTTTAATAACAATAATTATTAACAAATTAATATTAACTAACTTATAAAGTTAGGTAGTTTTTAGATAATGAGGTGAAAATATATATGGAGAATGTTAAGAATAAAGTCGTAAATAAAAATAAACAGCAAGTCGTTACAAGTAAAAATAAGCAAAATGAAGCTAGTGGCAATTTAAATCATGAAAAAAATAAAATTCCAACCAAAGTTTTTGCTTTGGGTGGTTTAGAAGAAGTTGGTAAAAATACATATTGTATCGAATATGATGAAGAGTTAATTATGATTGATGCGGGAGTAAAATTTCCTAGTTCAACAATGCTGGGAGTTGACGCAGTCATTCCAGACTATACTTATTTAAAAGAAAATCAAAAAAAATTAAAGGCCCTTTTTATTACCCATGGCCATGAAGATCACATTGGGGGAATTCCTTATTTATTAAGAGAAGTTACCGTTCCAATTATCTATGCACCACGGCTAGCAGCCGCTTTAATTCGGGATCGTTTAAAAGAACATAAGTTAGAAGCAACTACAATTGTCAAAGAAATTGATAATATGAATGTCGTTAAAACAAAAAACTTTAAAGTTAATTACTTTGCAGTAAACCACAGTATTCCCGATGCTTTTGGGGTAGCAGTGCAAACACCAAACGGAAAAATTGTCTCAACAGGAGATTATAAATTTGACTGAACACCATTAGGCCATAAAACCGATATTGAACGAATGGTAATGATGGGTCAAGAAGGTGTGACCTTATTAATGGCTGATAGTACTAATGCTGAAGTTGAAGGATATACCCCAACAGAAGCAAAAATTATTAAAAATATTGCGGAAATCTTTGTGAAGTCAAAAGGTCGGATTTTAATTTCAACCTTTGCTTCAAATGTCCATCGAATTCAGCATATTGTTGAAATTGCTAATAAATGTAACCGTAAAATTTTAGTATTTGGTCGTAGTTTGGATCGGATCATTAAAATTATTCGCCAAATGGGACATTTAAAAATTTCTGATAAAGCATTTATTAAAGCAAGTGATGCTAAAAATTATAAAGATCACGAAATTTTAATTATTTGTACTGGTAGTCAGGGTGAACCAATGGCCGCGTTGTCAAGAATTGCTAATAATCAGCACCCGCACATTTCAATTATTCCTGGTGATACTGTTATTTTTTCTTCATCACCAATTCCCGGGAACCGTGCGGATGTTGAAAGAGTAATTAATAAGTTAGCGCGTAACGGGGCAATTATTTTAGAAAATAGTCCTGTTAACCAATTACACGCCTCAGGGCATGCTTCTCAAGAAGAACAAAAACTATTATTTACTTTATTAAAACCAAAATTCTTTATGCCAATGCATGGGGATTATCGAATGTTAAAACAACATGGGGAAACTGCCGTTAGTGTTAATGTTGAAAAAGAAAATGTCTTTTTATGTGCGAATGGTGATCAAATTAACATCTTAAATGGAAGTGCTTGAATCGGTAAACGGGTAGATGCTGATGCAATCTATGTAGATGGCAAAGACTTATCGGGGCAAACAACTGCGGTTGTCCGCGACCGGGAAGTGCTATCTAAAGATGGGTTAATTGCGGTGGTAATTTCAATTGATTCACAAACTAATAAACTATTAGCTCCCCCACGAATTATTTCACGTGGTAGTTTCTATGTTAAAGATTCGGGAAATATTATTAATGAATCAATCCGAATTACCCAAGAAGCCGTTAATGATGTTTTACAAAACCAAAAACCAACATTTGGGGCTTTAAAAAATGCAATTAAACAATCATTATCCCCTTTTATTTACCGTTATAAAAAACGAAATCCTTTAATTATTCCTGTCATCTTAAATAAAAAATAAATGTTAAGTTAACATTTATTTTTTTAATTTCAATGCTTTTTACTGATGAAATTGTAAAACATAAGCAGCAATCTTATCATAATAATTTGGGATTTTGCGAATTTTAACAAACCCCTGTTGATAATATAGCTTTAAGGCGTTTTGGTTATCAACGCGGACTTCTAAAAAAATATTATTATATTCAAAATTACTAATAATATAGCTTAACATTTTGGTTCCATAACCCATGTCGTGGTATTTTTTATTAACGGTTAATTTAATAATTTCTAAATCATCCCCACTTTTTAATAAGATAAAATAACCCAGAATCAGATTACCTTCAAGTGTTATTTTATAAAAATAGTACTGGGGATTATTAATCATTTGAATTAAATTACGATATTTATAATAATGGTGTGGGTAATTCTCTTTTTCAAGTTGAAATAAATATAACGCATCAATATTATTAACTGGTTTAATAATTAGCATTTTAACCGACTGATTTCTTTAAATATAATGGCTTAATTTCATTAATATCTTTAATTAATTCAAACTTATTTTTTAAGTTAAAATAATTATTTAAATAATCAAACTGAGGATCATCCAGCTGATCTTTAAGAATTGGAAAATCTGGATATTGTTTGGCAATTCCTAAAATAGTGGGTTCATCAAGAACTTGGCTTGGAATAACTTCATTACCCTTGCTAATAACAGCAAAATAAAATTTTCCCCCTTTGGCATTAAGGAGTGACACCGCATCAATTCGCCCAGCTTGGTAAAGAAGACTTGTTATTAAGTAAACTTTAACAAGCGGATTAATTATTTTAATTGTTTTGGCAATTGTAACTCCTACCCGCACCCCGGTATAACTTCCTGGACCCTTAGTTAAATAAAAATTATTGACATTTTTTAGTTTGTAATGATGTTTAGCTAATAAGGAGTTAATGGCCGGAATTGTTTGTTCGGTATGTTTACGCTCCCCAACAATATGGAGATGATCAATTAGTTTATCATCTTGTTCAAGAATTAAAGTGAGATATTTACTAGATGTATCAATAAATAAATTTAACATTGTTATAAAAATTCCTTTCTAATCGCTTGTAATAATGCTTGATTATTAGTTTCAATAGTAAAAAGACGTGTCTCCTCATCACGAAAAGTAATTGTCAGATGGATTAACTCATACTTAGCATCTAAATATTTTGCAATAATATCTGGTCATTCAATAATATTTAAACTATCCGCAAACTCATCTAAATATTGGTCTCACTCTTCGGTAAAATCTAATCCTAATAAGCGATAACTATCCATATGGTTAATTTTTAACCCCCCGCGACCAAGATACTCGTTTAAAATCACAAAAGTTGGTGAAGTGACTGGTTCTTGGACATCTAAATATTTTAAAAGTTGCTTGGTAAAAGTGGTTTTCCCAGCCGCTAATTCACCGGTTAATAAAATACAATGGTTTGGCTTTACATGTTGACTAAAAATTTTTGCTAAGCGGTCTGTTCCATTAAGATTTTGTATTACGACTTCCATTCTTTCCCCTTCTTTTAAATTATTATATCTTGAAAATGCATTAATCATACAATATTCTTAAAATTTATGTAATAATTAATAAGGAAAGTATCGGATTAGAAAGGACTTTATATTAATGAGAGATATTTTAATTATTGGCGCTGGTCCTGTTGGTTTATACGGATGAAGTTGTGCAGGGATGTTAGGCTTAAGTGGTTATATTATTGAAGGGAATATGTATGTTGGTGGGCAGCCAATTGAGTTATATAATGAAAAAGAAATCTATGATATCCCTGGTTTTTTAAATATTAGAGCCAGTAATTTTGTTGATTTATTACATCAACAAGCACTTAAAAATGGCAACAACATTGAATTAATGTTAGAAACTAACATTAAAAAATTAAACGCCTTACCAGAAGGCTTTAGCGTTGAATTAACCAATAACCAAATAATTAATGTTAAAACAATTTTAATTACCACTGGGAATGGTGTTTTTAATCCTATTCGCTTGGAACAGTTAGATCCGCATATTATTTATCAAAACCTAAGTTATTGCATGGAAAATGTTAATAACTACCAAAATAAAAAAGTTGTTATTCTTGGCGGTGGTGATAGTGCTTTGGACTGAGCAAACCACCTTATTGAACATAATATTACAAAGGATGTTACAATTATCCACCGTCGGGACTTATACCGTGCCAAAGAAGCAAGCGTTCAAAAATTAAGAGCAAATCATATTCAAGAACTCAAACCCTATGTTATTAAAGATATCATTGTGGAAAATAACACTGTGAAAGAATTAATCCTAACTAATTCGAATGATCAAAGTGAACACCATATTAGTGCTGATTTATTTCTTGTTCAATATGGCTCAAAAATGAGTCCAATTATTATTTCCAGCTTTGACTTAGAATTTGATAAACTGCGTAAAATTAAAATTCAAGCCAATGGAAAAACAAGTAACCCCCGAATTTTTGCGGCCGGCAATATTGCTAGTTATGAAGGTAAGTACTATAATATGATGACTGGCTTTGGCGAATGTATTAATAGTTTAGTTAATATTACAAAAGTATTGTATGGCGAAAAATACCATCCCGGATATTTAGGTCAACATAAAAAATAGTAAGAGAATCTCTTACTATTTTTTAGCCCCTTAGTTTATATATTTCTTGTTTTGGTTTAAACTCTTCCGCTTGATCAATTTTTTTCCGGGAAGCATCTAGTTTTTCTTCCCGCTCTCAAATTTTTTCATATGGGTTTTCGGGTTCTTGCAGTTGGATTAATTCATCAACATATTTTTCTTTCCGACGAGTTCGCAATTTAGCTTGACGTTTTGTTCAAATTCGATAAACAATTGGCAAGCGTAAGAAAATCCCCCGGACCGATGTTGGTGCTCATAATAACGAGTTAACACATATTAAGACAATTGAACTTCCTAATATTCCAAAGAAAATTGTCAGTAATTTACCTCATCCCCATACCACACTAATTTGGGCGGGAATATTATTTCAATCCCGAAAATCAAAGATATTAATTGGGTTATATTCTTTAGTCATATATAAATAGTTAACTAAAATAGCAACTATAATTGGAATAATTAAAATCATTCAATTGTGAAAGACCCCTTTAAAACTACTATTATAGGTTAAGAAGATTCAATTATAGAATCAAAGGTATACAAAACGAGCAAATGAAATTACACAGGTAATCAGTAAAATTGAGTATAATGCTAAGACATAATTGTTGGTAACAAACCGAAAAATAACCCCAAAAAAGACTGATAAAATGACATTGATAATCCCAAAATAAAATATTGGTTTGGCTGTTTGTTTATAATTAGCTTTGGCGTATACTAAAACATTGGCCGGTTCAGAAATCACAATAAAAACTGATGATAACGTAACTAATAACGAAAAGGTTGGTTTATAAAAGATTTCGCGAAAGATTTGGTATTCTTGGTTTGTTCATTCTTTTAACCCTGAAATAATTTGCGGTCCATATAAAGCATTGACAAAATATGGTGATAAAATAAACTGGTTGACAAAAAAGAAACCCCCAATCATAAAAGCATATGTTTCAAATTTGACATAACTGCTTCAATTAATTCGCCCATTTTTTGCCGTTCACGAAGCAAAAAATTCTTTGAAGGAATTAATTAAAATTAGTATAATACTGCGAACCCCCACCGCAATTGTCATATATAGCGATAAGGTTGAAGAAATGTTTAATCCTAATAATAAGGCAACAATAATCACATCAGCATTTAAAAATAATGTTTCCCCAATATTTTTTAACGCTACAATATTACTTGCTTTCACTAGTTGCATATTATCTTTTTGTTTGTAAATTCGAATCCATGGGTAATGCAATTTAACAAAGAGAATAATTAAACTGGACTTCATTCCCGAATATCCTAAGAAAATTAAGAACGCAAAAACTGGATCCACCGTAATTGAAATTAAATAGAAAATAATGGCATACACAATTAAATCACAAATCATTAGGATTAATCGGCGCATATGGTTATTTTGATCAGCCTGCATTAAATTCTCATAACATCCTGTTCAAAATAATGCCAGCAAGTTTTTTGACCCAATTGTTAACATAATAATTAGCATTTTTCAATAAGGATAACTATCTTTGGTACCATTATTTCAAGCAACCCCAAAGTCTTTTTCAACAATAAAAGTATACCCACTATAAACTAAAGCAATAATTGCTAATAACACTAGACCAACAATCCCCCCAATTTTGTATCGGTGTTTAGCAGTATTAATAATTTCATTGGCTTTACGCCAGTCTTTTTGCATTAATGGTTTCATCAAGAAAATCACGGTTAACACCCCAATCCCCCCTTCAACACCACCTAAAAATGAGACAATGGCAATACTATTCTTAATAAACCCATTAAACTGGGTTCCATAACTCTGAATTAATAAATACATTAAGGTAAACTGAAAAGCTGTCCCAATTAAAGAAGTAAAAGCACCAATAAAAATACTAATGATTCCTCTTCTGGTTGACATCAATTTCACCGACCTTTCTTATGTTTTATTTTATAATATTTTCCTGGATTTTAAAAACCTTTTCGTTTAAATATGCAAGATGGCCAGTTAAATTAGCAAAGGCTAACTGGTAAGCATATAAATAAATCATATAATCAGGGGTAATTTTTTTTGCCCCATATTTAACATCATTAACAACAGGATGATGGAGATAACTTAAAGTTGCTCTAATTTGGTGTTTTCGCCCGGTTAGTAAAGTGACTCTTAACCACGTGGTGTTATTAATTATTTTAAGAGTTTTAAACTGGGTGGCACAATCTTTGCTAGTATTATTTACCAGGTGGGGAGTAAAAACCATCTTTTTTAAGTCTTCGTTCTTAGTTAAATAACCCTCCACAACTAAATTATCGACTTGATAATCATCTTCACATTTTGCTAAATAAGTTTTGTGGACCACATTTTTATTATTTATCTTTGCTAATAGTAAATCAAGGGTTATTTTATTTTTCACATAAATTACTAATCCGCGGGTAAACTTATCTAACCGGTGAAGATGAGAAATTACAAATGATTGTTCCTGATCTAGCTGATACTGATTAGTAGTAATTAAATAATTGCGCACCATCCCATCTAAACTTTCGTGGAGATTAGAATGCATTTCAACCCCATGGGGTTTATCCACAATTAAAATATTATCATCTTCATAAACAATTGGTAATATCCCTGACTGTGGTTGACATGGCTGTGAACTTCCCCGGTTAGTCACGACTAATGCTTTATCAAAAATTAAAATAACATCATTTTCTTGCAAGTGATAACTGCGATCTTTAACTACCTTATTATTAACTTTAATTTTTTTATTCCGAAATAATTTATAAAGAACTGACAAACTAGTTGTTTTAAACATTTTTTTAATAAAATTAAAGATTGTTTGGTTGGCATCATTTTTATTAACAGTTAATTTAATAATATTATTATTCATTATTGACCAGCAATTAAAGGAACCGTTAAAATTAGGATAAAAGTAACCGTGTTTAATAACGCATGGGTCATAATAGTATAAGTTACATTACCCCGGGCAATAATAAATAATGATGCTAACGCAATTGAAGCTCCTAAGTAGCCAACAAAATGTTCCCAGTCCCCAGTTTGGAAAACATGCATTCCAGCAAAATAAATAATTGATGCAAAATAACTGACCCATTTATCACCTGTCAAACTAAAGATTCCATGCCGACAAGCTAATTCTTCAATGATTGGGGCAGTAAAAATGGTATAAACAGCTAAAATAACAACATTTCACCATTTATTTAATCCAGCCACTAAATTAGCTTGGTTAACAGAAGTTCCGGGTGTAATTTGTGCTTGGGCTAAACCAAAGATATAATTAAAACCAAAAGTTATGATTAAGGCAATAATAACGGTTGGAATTAATAATTTATAGTTTTGTTTAAATGTTAATTTAATTTTGATAAAAATATAAGGTGAAGTTTTGGCTAAAATCATAATACAAATTACATCCGCAATTCACGATACTACTAAATTAGCAGTCGTATCGGTTTGCACTTTTAAAATTCCCAGAATAACCCCAGCAATTAAAGTAATAATATTAGGAATAAAATAAAAGTAATAAAAGGCAATCGCTCCTGTTCGTAATAATTTATCTTGTATTCGGGATAATACAAAATAACAGCCCACCCCAACTACTATTCAGTTAACAATGTTCATTACTAACACGGCGTTAGGATTTTTGGCAAATAAATAGGTAATTAAAATACTAATAAAAAATGGTGCTAAAATCGCGGTTCCAACAAAAATATAACCAGTATTATTTAAATTAACTAGTTTAAAATCAAACGGATTAACGCGATCAAGCATTGTTTTTTTTAACTGGATTTTTTCATCTCAGCTTTGTTTAGAATTTGTCCAATCATTATTGTTATTAGTATTAATAGTATCCATATGCTCCTCCTTACTTTTCTAAATGTCCTAATAATTATATAATATAACTATTATTTTTTAAAAGTTAGTTTTTATTTTAAAAATCATTTTATTGTTTAAAATTTATTGCTAATTTTTATTAACTTATTTTTGTTTTTGGGTTAAAATTATAATAATTAAAAACAATAAAAAAAGATTTAAAAATAAGAATTAACGATGAAAAAAATTTTGAAAGTTAAAATTTATTTAACCTCCAATTATCTTAGCTCAATTAACCAAGCAATTAAAACTTTATTAGCCCAGAAAAATATTATTAATTTAGAAAATAATAATATTAATGATAATGATGAAATTTTAAAAACAAAAACGGCGGCCATCACCACAAAGATGATTATTATGATAATTAAAGTCCCAGCGTTTCTGAATAACAAGTTAGAATTAATTGTCGACCCCGTGGATTTATATATTAATTGTTTTATTACTACAACTGATATTAAAAGATATTACTACTTTAATGACACGCGGTTTACTAGTTTACCACCTAGTTTCAAAGCAGTTGCTACTAACTTAGGATATGCTTCTAACTATAATTATTTGGTTGTAGTGATAATTTTGAAATATCTAATTATACTATTAGTGATGCCATCGCCAAACTCCAGAAAGTTACATTAAATAAAATGTTTGAACAAGAAGTTAAAAAATTACTAGCCATTGCTGCCTTAATATCTAGTAAAAGTTTACGGTTTTTCTCTGTGCGCAATGCAATTAATAAAATCTTAAACGCAGAGGAAACTAAACACTGAGCTACGGACTTTAAACAAATTGTTACTAATTGAGATACATACAGCAAACAATATTAAAATAGTGAAGATGATAAGAATGCCAAAGCTAATATTACAATCTTATTAAGACGGGATTTAATACATTCGGATAATGAAAAAAACTAACTATTAATAGTTAGTTTTTTTGTTATTTTTCAATTAATGAAGTTTGGGTCATTTCTTGTGGAATTTCTTCTCCAATTAAATCTAAAATAGTTGGGGCAATATCAGCAATCGCCGCATCTTTTTGACGTAATTTTAACCCTTCTTTAGTAATAATGATTGGAACAGGTTGCGAAGTATGTTTTTTATTTGGTCCGTTAGTTTCATCAATCATAATTTCGGCATTCCCATGATCAGCGGTAATAATCATAATCCCATTAACTTTTTGCATTGCTGCATAGATTTTACCTAAACATTCATCAACTGCCTGCACGGCTTTAATCGCAGATGGTAACACACCAGTGTGACCAACCATATCAGGGTTGGCAAAGTTTAAGATAATAACATCAAATTCATTGCGGTTTATTTTAGAAATTAATTTATCAGTAATTTCATAAGCAGACATTTCTGGTTTTAAGTCATAAGTGGTTACTTTTGGAGATGGAATTAAATCTGCACTTGCTCCTGGTAAAGTAATTTCTTCTTGGGTTGCTAAACCATTTTTAAAATAGTCTTTTCCGCCGTCAAAGAAGAATGTCACATGGGCAATTTTTTCGGTTTCGGCAATTCTTAATTGACGATAACCTTTTTTACTTAATCATTCTCCAAGTCCATTAACAACTTCAATTGGTCGAAACGCAATATGCGGTGAAGCAACCGTTGCGGAATATTCCATCATTGAAACAAAATAAATATCGGCTAATTTAGGATTAAAGAATTCGGTTGCATGGTCAACAGGGAAATTTGGGTTTGTTAACGCAGAGGCAATTGCAATCGCACGGTCAGGACGGAAGTTTGCAAATAACACTCCATCGCCTGCTTTGATATAACCATTTGGAGTATTTACATTATAAGCTGGAGTTAAAAATTCATCACTTCGACCTGCTTGGTATTCCTGGTTAATAAATTGGTAAGGGTCAGAAAACTCGGCACCTTGGTGAGATACCAAAACATCATAGGCAACTTGGACACGGTCATATTTTTTATCGCGATCCATTCCATAGTATCTGCCCCCAATTGTGGCAATTTCACCCACTTTTAATTCTTTTTGAATGGCAAAAAAATGGTCAAGGTAAAGTTTAATACATTCTGGTTTAGTATCACGACCATCGCCAAACAAGTGGAAGTAGATTTCTGTTAAACCTTCTTTGGCCGCTAAACGATAAGTAGCAAACATATGGTTAATATGCGAGTGAACTCCTCCATCTGAGAATAATCCCATAATATGGAACGCTCCGTTATTTTTTTTTGCATAATTAATCGCAGCTAAGATTTCTGCATTTTGATTAAATGTTCCGTTTTCAATTGCTTTATTAATTAGAGTTAATGATTCATATTTAATTCTTCCAGCTCCTAAGTGAATATGACCAACTTCCGAGTTACCCATTTGTCCTTTTGGTAAACCAACTCATTCTCCCGAAGCATGGGCTTCAACCCATGAATATTTTTGTTTTCATGCTTCAACATTAGTCATATGAGCTTGGGTGACAGCGTTACCTTTACTTTCCTTAGCAATTCCTCACCCATCCAGAATAGCTAATAAAATTAGTTGTTTAACTTTCAATATTTTTTCTCCTTTATTTATATAATTACTACTTCACCATTATATAATGTATTTTATGAATTTAGAACATATTTATTAATTATTTTTGCTACTCCGGCATTTTCTGCAATATCAGTAATATCTTTCGCAACATCTTTTAAGGGTTGTTAGGCATCACACCCATTGCCATAATTTCACTATTATCAATTCCAAATTTCTTAGCAACTCATTCTAAAGCAACATATTTACTAATTTCCGGAACATTAATTTCCGCAGTTCCCAATGCATCACAGCAATTGCAACTTCAATGCCATGTGATCTCACTTCTTTGACAACTAATTTAAATAATAGTTGTAAATAAATGTTCATTATTAATAGTTTGGGTATGTTCAATTTTTTGGTTAGCAATATCATAAATACAACCCTCATTAAAACCAATAAAATATTCATTATATTGATCCATTTTAACTTTATATGCTTTTGGTAACGAGATAATAACTGGTCGACCAGTTGCAAAAATTACTTTAACTCCTTTTTCTTGGTCACTAATAATTGGTTGGATATTACCTTCAGCAACTCCTTTTTGAAATACACAAGCTGTCCCTTCCATATCTAGTGTAATTAATTTAATATTTGCCATTGTTTTTTTCACTTTCTAATTAACTTACCTATAAATAATACTATTTAATTAATAATTTGTATTGACCATTATTATCTACAAAATTTAAAATTCCTTTGTCTCTTAATATTTGAAGAGTTTTTCTAATTGATTCTTGGATAGTATGTGAATTGGGAAATATTTCTTTAAATATTTTTTTATATTTATAAATTTCTTGTAATGAAAAAATATCTCTTTTTATTTCAAATATTATTTTTAATACCTCCTTATTTAAACCTCGAAATTGTTTTAAAATATATTCTTTATTATCAACTAATAAAATATTGTCACCTTGATTATCATTAATTACTAAATTATTTTTTAAATCAATGTATTTTTTCATATTATGAATATTTTCATAATCTAAATTTATTAATTTTTTTCTCATTGGAATCTAAATTTTTTAATATTTCTTTTATTTTTTTATTATCATCTCATATAAAAGTTCCATATTCAAAATTTTTGTTAAAGCTATTAAAAGTAAGAATTGATGAAGTAATAAGAGCAGAAGATTCATTAAATATATAAATTTTAGCGTACAAATTTTCCAAGGCTAAAATATTAATATTATTTTTAATAAGTAATTCTATAGCCTCTAAATCCAAACTTTTATTAATAAAATTTGGCAAATTTCATGATGTAATTATTTTTAATTGAACATTTTTTTTGTTTATTATTTAATATTTCAGAAGCAATCTGCTTTTTAATATATGGAGAATAAATTATTATATTTTTTGCACATTTTCTAATATATCCTAAAAATAATTCTAAGAATGGATTTTTTTATAAATTTAATCATAAAGTTTGCCTTTCATGCATAATTATTTTTTAAAAATACTTATTAAATATTTTTTTATTTACATATAATAATTTTACTATATAGTAATTAAAAATTAAAAAATAATTTCATTATGAATAAAAATATTTTTTTAATTTAAAACTAAAAAAATAAATATTGACTTAAGTATTTTCTAAAATCTATAATTTACCTTTTTATATAAATTTTATTATTTGCTTTAGGAGGGTAATTAATTTATTTACATTGTTGTAGTTAAAAAACAAAAATTTTATTGCTTTTTTAGAATAGGATAGAAAGGAAATTTAAAATGATAAATAATTTTTCAATTCAAGATTTTAAAAAATGAAAATTCTCGCTTGCTATAAGTACTTTTTTAAATTTCATCATGGAAATTTAGCAAAAATGTTTTAAATGTTTTAAAACATTTTAAATATCATTTTATTGAAAAACAGAAAAGATATAATTATTAATTCTGTAGAAATTCAATTTTCCCAATAAAATATATAATTTTTTATAAATCTAGAACTAGTTTTTCACTTTGATATTATATAATTTTTATTTTTGTAGCAAGTAAAAATCGTTTAAGCATAATGTAAATTAAGATATAAATTGAATTACTTATAAAAATGTTTTAAGATGAGCCAACAAATTAGAAAATTAATGAAAAATAATTTAGTAATATTTGAATCAAATTCTACAATAGACTAATCAAAGAATTTACACAGTTACCTAAACAACAAATCAAAAAACATAGCAAAAAATAATATAAGTCATCTTTTTTAAATATTTTATTTATCTACAACAATGGTATAAATGCCAAAATTTTTATTATATATTTATATTTCTTATTATTTTTATAAATAATGGAAAACTAAATTATATAAAATCCTTTATTTCAATAATGTCAGTTTCAGAAAAAAAGACCTTCATTTTTAATTCTAAAATTCTTGTACTATTTTTGATATTTATACTATTAATAACATCATTTGCAAAATAATTTATATTGTAATTCGGTTCAAATTTAATTGAACCTATAACTTTATTATTTAAAAATTTTTTATATCGTCTTTGAAGATTATTGAGTTCCTCATATTCTAATTTAGAATCTATTTTTTTCAATATATCAAAAACATTTATTCCATTGCTAGAAAGATCAAGATTAATTCCAGAAATTATTTTTTTCCTTGTCTCTTGACAATTTAATCTAAGGAAAGATTATAAATAAATCTTGAAGTTGTAGTTGTTTTAACGTTGATACTTGTTTTTCCTTCAAAATCAAAAGTAGAGTTAAATGCAGGATTAATTTTAAATGGAAATTTATTAAATTTATCTAAAATATCATTAAACCATGCTTTAGTATTAGTTTGTTCATCACTTGTTAAATTATAACCCATAATTTTGTTAGCATAGGTTTGACCTAAAAAGATGCGGGAACGATCATATGATTCTTGAACCCCAACCACCTGGCATTGGACTTCCTTGCGAACATTATTAACTTTTAAGAATGAATTTGTAGTATGTAAAATATTACTGCTCATTGCCACATGGCATCAATTATTAGGAAAAATTTGAAATGATGATAAGGGATCATTAATAATATAATCATAATCAGTATTATATAGTTTAATCACATAATACTCTTGTATTCCTGTCCCATCATCATATTTTACTTTATCCACCACTTTTTATTGAGGATTCGTAGGATTAGTTTCAAATAATTTTGGTAAACTAACGCCGGTTATATCACTAGTTAAATTCATATCCCAGTCACTAGCATCAACATCAGAAGTGGGAATTAATAACTCAACATTCGCTAATTGATAATACTCTTTAATTTTATTATCTTCTTGATAACCAAATTTAACTGGGAAAGAATTACTATCATTATTAATAGTTAGTTTTGATAAATCAAGATTTTCTTTTTGTAAATCAATTAAATTACTTGTATCTTGGAAATTACCACTCGCATTATAAAACTGTAAAGTCGGAACTTCAACTGTTGATGTAATGTAATCATTTGGATGCCAACCATATCTTTTCTGGGCAACGTTGTTGATTGCCACCGAAATTGGGGAAGTTAACTGCTTAGTATCATTGTTAAATAGTACTGTTTGTAAATTATTTTTTATTAAAATTTTATTATTACCTGCACTAATTCCATAAGTATCAACACTAAAGTTATCAAAATCTGAACGATATCTTGTAAATAAGTCATCTTGGGATGCATGATAAGCCTGAGTTCCAAAAGTAAACGCAAATTCACGTTAACGTTGTTCATTCCCATTTCAAATTTGTTTAATGTCAGGGGATAAAATACTCTCTGTGGCAACTGAAAAACAATAAAGCCAACTTTCATATGGTCTAGTATTATCAAAGGGGATTGGTTCTTTGCCAAAAGCAGTCGGGACAACTGTACATAGTAAAGTTGAAATCGTGTAGTTTAAATCATCATCTAAATAATGGTTGGATAATGCTTTAAAAATTCCTAATGATAAAGCCGCTCCCCGAGCAGTGGCAAAATTATATAAAACCGCATTTCGTAAATCATCTTCATAATATTTAATGGCCGCTTGTGGTAAGTTTCAAATATCTAATCGATACTTTTTAGCATTCCCAATCAGAACAATATTACCATTTTCATCTAGCGTATTACCATCTTTATCATATAAATACTTTTTAATGTAATTAGAAAAAACATTATTATTCCGAATCGGGTAAGCTGCATCCTCACTCTCAGCACTATCAGGACCTGCTCAATTATATAGTTGGTAGCGCATTAGCGGTTTATTCCCAATAATCCCGTTATAATTAGTTTCATTATTATAACTAAGATTTTTATAATAATCCTGACTTACTTGTTTTAAGGACGTTGGAATAATAATCGCACCGGTTAATCCAACCGTTGCTAGTAATAACACAATAAATAATAAACCAATATTTTTTAACGAAACACTTAATAAGATTACTTTAAACCTACTAGTAAATTTTTTAAAATGAATTCGTTTTAACAAATGGGTTATCTTATTCTCAGAACTTAAATTACTATTGGGTTGAATTAATTTTAGTGGATTATCTTTTAACTTGATAATTCCCATCAGCAAAATAATAAAAATTGTTAGACTATAATTAACAGCTAAATCAATTAGTTCTGTATACTTATCAATTCCCTCGTTATAATTGATATCAATACTTGCTACTTTAAAAGGAGGTGCCACTTTATTTTTGACAACTTTAATTTTAACTTTATTGGCAATGGCTACTCCGGAATTAGTTAAAGTTTCAGCCCGGCGAACTTCTAAGCGCACCGAAGAATAAAATCGTAATGCGCGCCCACCCGCCGCCGTTGTTTCGGGATTACCAGACATCACCCAAACTTTTTCACAAATTTGGTTAATAAAAATAACAATACAATTAGTTTTTGAAATAACGCCGTTTAATTTTCGGAGGGCTTTACTCATTAAGTGAGCTTGGGCATCGACTGTTACATCACTCATTTCTCCTTCTAACTCCACTTTCGGAACTAACGCCGCCACCGAGTCAATAACCACAATATCAATCACCGTTAATTTAAGTAATGTTTCTAAAATATCTAAGGCTTGATCAGTATCAATAAAAGCTGCTTTCACGTTTAATTTTTGAACCTCTGCAATTGCATATCATATAAAGATAAGGTTGTTTTTCCCGATGATTCAGGACCAAAAATTTAATAATCCGCCCCTTTCCTTTGGGTAACCACCAATGCCAATCGCATTGTCTAACACTAAACTACCAATTGAAACTGCTTCAATTTTTAAATGCGATTTATCCCCTAACTTCATTACCGCGCCCTTACAATAAGTACGTTCAATTTCCTTCATAACATTTTTTAAAATATTATCGGGATCATTGCTGGTTGCTTTGGTTGGTTCGGTTAAAACTTTATCATTATTTATCTTTGATGCCTCCTTCTATTTTAGATTTACCTAGTTCACTACTTTTTTCCTTTAATTTTTTCCAATAATTTTTAACAATTCTGTACAAACTGCCTGACAAACTGCTAATTTAATTTCGCTACGTGTTAAATTCGAATTAAAATTAAACGTGAATGGATAAGTTTTATTATTATAACATATACAAGAATAAACGACACCAACTGATAAGTTATCTAACATACCTGGCCCAGCATTACCGGTAAAACTAACACTAATATCACTAGCAAATAGTTTTTGACATGCTTGTGCCATTGCTAAAACTGTTTGGGCAGAAACAACCCCGTATTGATTAATAATTTTAGCATTAACATGACCAATCTTAACTTTTACGACATTAGTATAAGTTACTAGTGAACCTTTTACTGTTAAACTAGCATTGGGAACATCGGTTAATAACGAAGTAAATAACCCCCCAGTTAATGATTCATAAGCTGCAATCGTTAACTTTTGTTTAATTAAACTTTCTACTAATTCTTTAAACATCTTCGCCCTCCCAAAACTTTTTTATATTATACTTTTCTTTTTAATTATTATAATATAATTAGAGAAAGAAAATGAAAAAGAAATGAGGATGTCAAAATGAATTGAGCTAATTGCATTACCCTAGTCCGGATTATCTTATTACCAATTATTTTAGTATTATTATTAATTTATCCGTTTGGGGAATTATTATACTATGGTTGAACTGATACCATTGTTGCCAAGGGAGAGCATGTTACTTATACCTTACCAATTAGTTATTTAATAGCTGGTGTTTTGTTTGCCATTGCTAGTTTAAGTGATGCCTTAGATGGTTATATTGCCCGAAAATATGGACAAGTAACTACCTTTGGGAAATTCTTTGATTCAATTGCTGATAAACTATTAACTAATGGAGTGGTGATTGTCTTTGCTTGTGCTAATATCATTCCGGTGTGAATGTGTTTAATTTTAATTTTACGAGATTTTTTAATTGATGTTGTTCGTCAAATCTTGGCAACGAAAACTGTGGTGATGGCCGCTAATTGACTAGGAAAAATCAGAGCTGCTTGTGAAATGTTAGGAATCTTTATTTTGTTCTTTGTTGGGTACCGTATGTTTAATGGCCAACCACAAACAACTGGACAATGAAATGAATATGGGTGAGTTAATCAAATCATTATGATTCCAATGTACTTAGCAACGTTATTATCAATTACTTCAGCTGTTAATTATATGTATTTAAACCGTAAAGCATTGTTTGATATGGGGATAATTAATAAACCTAAATTAACAACGATGAAAGGTGATTCTTCACAACATGAAAAAAAATAATAGTTCAAAAGAACAATGAGCAATTGTTACCGGTGCTAGTAAAGGTCTTGGTTATTACTATTGTGAAGAATTATTAAAAAAAGGTTATCATATTATTGCGGTTGCGAGAAATACTAATAGTGTTAATGAATTAGGAAAAAAATATCCTACCCAAAAAATAGTCTTATTGAATCTTGATTTAAGTATTATTGATAATTGTTATCAATTATTTGAACAAACTACTGAATATTTTGTTACCGTGTTAATTAATAATGCTGGTTATGGAGTTTGAGGTTATTTTAAAGATTCTGATTTACACCAAGAATTAAATATGCTTAATTTAAACATTAATGCTTTACATATCTTAACCAAATTATTTGTTCAAAGA
Source organism: Spiroplasma mirum ATCC 29335 (assembly GCF_000565195.1). Taxonomy (NCBI): domain Bacteria; kingdom Bacillati; phylum Mycoplasmatota; class Mollicutes; order Entomoplasmatales; family Spiroplasmataceae; genus Spiroplasma; species Spiroplasma mirum. Next base: position 845,763 of record NZ_CP006720.1, read on the forward strand.
TTTAGTGATCAACAAATTGGACGAGTTATTAATGTTGGTAGTTTAGCTGCCTTTACTCCCGGTCCTGTTTTTGCTAGTTACTATGCTTCAAAAGCGTATGTTTATAGTTTAGGAGTTGCTATTAATACCGAGTTAAAGAAAACTAAATCACCAGTCCGAGTTATTACGGTTTGTCCTGGTCCCTTAAAAACTGATTTTTGAAATCGTAGTAGTAACCAACAAGATGCCAAATACCATTCAACAGTAAAAGTAATACGAACAGATAAATATGCAAAAAAATCATTGCAAAGAGCTTTAACAACTAAAAGGAAAAACTATCTTATAATCGGGTTAATTAATAAATTGGTTAAAAAATTAACAAAATGAACGCCCCAAAGTTGAGTGTTAACCTCAGTTTATAATTATCAACGCAAAAGAAAATAAATGAGAAGATGTTAAATTAACATCTTTATTTTTACTTATGATTTAATTCATATATTTTTGCATTAACTGCATATGTTCCTACCAAAATAGTACCATCTTTGAAGTTGAACTCCTGCACTAAACCTTTCTAGAATATTAGTAAAAATTTGTAACGACTAACTTAAAAGTGCCATCTAATCCCACCTGAAAAATACTAACAGCAATAACCCCCAAAATATTAACATTTTTTAACTGTAATAGAAAACCATCGGAATTATGGTTTGGACCTTCTCTTTTGACAACAGGAAATAATCAAATTTGTTGTTTTATACTTCCACCAGGATTTAATTCAAAAATATTTCGATCAAAACCAGATATTAAAATTCTCCCATCTCTTAATTTTACTATTGATCCTAAATTTTTCCCTTTAATTCTATCATTAGTAATAGTTTTTTAATAGTTCCTTTTAAATCTGTTACATATATACTGCCATCATTAATCTGAATTAATAATGTATCTGGTGATAATTGAAAAATATTAATAACTGGTGCTTTATAAGTAGCCAATTTTTGATTAATAGTCCCATTAAAGTTTACTTGATATAAACTGTGAACATCCAATGCTAAAATTTGCACATTTTTTAATTGAATTAAACTAGCAATATAGAACTTAAAATTAGTTTTAACTAATTTTTAATAGTTCCCACATGGGGGTTATAAACTCGATAATAAGTTCTTATTGTAGTATCACTAATATAAAAATTGCTTTTATCAATAGCTGAAACATTTGCTTCGCTACTAGTAATCTCACTAACAATAACATCCGACATTTTTAGATAAGGATTCTTAACTTGCAAAACATGGCGAATAGTATCTTGAGTATTATCCAGAATATCACCCAAATTTGGGTTAGTTAAATCATCAGTAAGTAATTTTTGATTTTGAACATTTAAATAAACCGTGACTTGGTTATTAGCAACATACACCATACTTCTTTTTGGATTAACATTAAGGATGTCTTGATGTAAAGATGTTCCGGACATCGTTACATATAACTCACTAATTACTAATTGGAGATTATCACTTTTAATTGCATTCAAAATATCAATTTTTGGATTTGTTGTATTAATTAATCGTACTACTTATGATTTGTTTTTGTAAATGGGTTTTTAAAGTTATTTTATCTGCTAAAAATTCCACTGTTAAAGTTGAATCATATTTATAATGGGTGCTATCAGCTTTTTCAAAAATAACAGCTTGGGTTTGAGAAATGTTTTTTAGCAAAATATCATTAATTACAACATCTGGATTCTTTTCTTTGACTGCTTGTAAAATTGTGGTACTTTTATTATCATATAATTCTAAATTTTTAACATCAACAGTTAAATCAACTCGATTGAAATTTTGATGATTAACAGCAGTGGCTAATTCTTTTGAAATAGTAAAATAAAACCCTAAGCCACCAGTTAAACCAGCCGGTGCTAACACAATTATAATAACTAAAAACACGATTAAAAAATTACGACGCATCTTTTTCAAATTATGAAGTTGCATTACCCCTAACTGATTAATTTTATGATCCATATTCTTAATAAAATTCATATTGACTTTGTTCAACCTAGGAGATGTTAAACTATTTGAAGAGGCAGGAACAATTCCGGATTCATTAAGATTTTTATTTGACAATATTAGGCAAGAATTATTTCTAGAAACTATTGGTGGTTCATTATTAATAACATTTTCTAAAACAATATCCTTATATAAGCACCTTTTTTATCAAATAAGGTAGTTTTAACAAATAAACCAAAATGACGATTGGCACAACGTAAATATAGCACAATCTTAATATCATATCCTTCTTTTAATTCTACTAAACTCTTATCTTTAATTTTTAAAAAGATTAAATTTTTCAAAAACTCTGATCTTTTTTTCCTGACAATTTTTAACTTTTCCTTCAGTTCCTGTCGACAGGAACGACATAAAAAATCAAAATTAACATTTTTCATAAGTAATATATGTTTCCCTTCAAAATTAATATCTTTATAAAATTAATTTAAAAATATTTTACCAAAAAAAGTGCCTAAATGAATTATTTTAAATATTACATAGCTAGTGATAGAAACCTTAATTTCGGACACATAAAATACTTCTTTAACAATACTAAAAAAAGTAATACCAATATTTTAATGAATACTAGGTCCTTTCTTTCTTACTCAATTATAATATGTATTTTTTGCAAAAGCTTCTTTAACCTTTGTTTCAACTTTTTGCATTTCAATTTGTCATTTTAGTTCTTAAATTTCTTGTTGAAAGGATTTTAATTTTTGTTCTAATTTGTTAGTTAATGTTATTGTCTAAATATTCTTTAACGATTTTTTTCCGTAATATAATATTTCATAATAATACCACAATTTTTTTACTATAATCCTAACTTATTTTAAAAATTAAAACTTTATTAAGTGTGTGAATTATGGTTACCTTATCAATTCTGTTGCCATTCTTAAATTTTGTCATTAAAAATTGACGTAACAAGTTAGTTAAGTCAATAATAATTCTGGTTGATTATTTAAATGATTTTTAAAAATTTTATTAACCGTAAAATGAACCTCAAGAATCATTAAGATTGAAAATACAAAGGTAAAGGCAGTATCCGAAATTTAGTGCATACGTTCCACAATTAAAGCAAAATTCATTGAAATAATATGAATTAATCAAATTACAAATAACCCTTTAACTTTTCAGTTTACTTCTTTATTATCACTATTTTTTAAGAATAAAATAATTAACGCTCCAGAACAAAATGTTGCATTAATATGGACATTCGGAAAAGCATACTCTCATGGGAAATTAAAAACAGGCATCTGAGGATTATCCATTAAACTAGCAGGTTTTCACCAGGAGTACTGGTATTATCACGGCATATTATTAATATAACCACTCCCTAAATTATAACCATATTTAATTCAGATTGTTGGAGGTAATGATTTAGTAAATTTGGGTGCACTCTTATTAAATCCCCAAAAATAGCATTATAATAATATGTTAGTTGGGTTGATCCCTTTAAAATGACTACCACTAAATAAGTAATAATTAAGAAAGAAATCCCTTTCACAGCTTTAATTTATGCTTGCTCAGTTAAAATCCGTTTTGTTTTAACTAGTTTAAAACAAACATAGTATAACCCACCCCCCTAATACTAATAAGACTGTTTGATAAATAAAAGCTAAAATTGAACCAGCTAATCAATATTTTATACTATCTACTAATAAAATATAATCAACCCCGGGACTAAACCATTCATCGGTTGTCGGAATAAAAGCAATTGTAAGAAAGTTTCCAATGATCCATCCTAGGATCACGATAATATAATAACTATTTACTATTCAATAATTATTTTTAAATTTTATTTTATTTTGCTTAATTTTAACTAAAAATAACGTTTCTAAAAAATTGCTAAATAAATCAATAAGACAACAAATAACTCGGTATTACCTAATTAATTATAAAAAAGCGCTCAATATTTTCCAAATTCGTTATTTAATCCACCCGTGAGCACCGCAGCAAATTGATAATCAACATCATATCATGCAGTAGCAATTAATAATCCTAAGTTAATAACAAAAATTATTAACAAGGGTATTGCAAAAAATATCAATGTGAATTTTTGTTTGTGAAAAAATTAACCTTAACTGACCTCGTTGGATTCGTTGACTTCATTATTTGACTGTTTTATTTTAGTTTTAATTTTTCCGAACAAAATTTCTCATCATGTTTCATGTAGTTTAGTATTAGTTTGATATTGGTAAATTGGTTTGAAAAAATATGGGATTGCTAAACCAATTAAAATAATGCCAAGACCACTAAAGAAAGCAATTACAAATTACCAAGGACGTGGTAATTCTTTTAAGCCCAGTGCTCATGTAATATTTCACACAATGTAATTTGTGCCAAAATAGACATTAAATAACTCAACTAAGGCTAAAACAATAATTCCCGTAATAATTGCAAATTGAAATGCACGTTTTGAAAACTTATAATCTGTGAAATTAAATAAATAGATATACATAAAACCAAATAACGTTAAGATATGACCAAAAAAGAACACATAATAAGTTTATTCAATAAGTTTATTCAAAAATAGTTGGTTGTTTACTTGAAAAAATTAACGTTAAAATTGGTTCCATTACTCCTAACAGGAAAAAACAATTAAGAAAAATTTTTTTGGATACAAAAGCATAATATTAGCTAATCATGCTGAAATTGTACAAGCATATAGAGTAAAATAATTGGCAAAATGTTGCCATCCCTGGTTGCTTAACATTTTTCAAAATTGTGTCGCTTCCGTAATTAATAATCAAATAACAATCGCAAAGTATAGATACCAAGTTTTTGTTGTTTTAAGATAAAAATTAGGAAAAACCCATAAGCTTCCGACTAATAAAATTGCAATAATAATTGCTAAAACTCAAGAAAATATCACCATTTGTTTTACCCCTTTAAACAGTTCATTTCAAGTTTTTAAAGACCTACTTCTTAACAATGATTTTAAAATAAAAAAGTATTTAAAAAGTATACCATTGTTTTAACAAATTGATTTTGATAGTATTGTTTTTTCATATCATTTCAATTTTTATAATAATTATACTATTTTTTGGGCAAGGTTTTCAAAAAAAATATTGAAAAGCTTATTTTATTCATAAAAAACAACAAAAAATTTCTAAAATACCACAGTGAGATTTACCTTTCTTAAGAATTTAAAAAAACACCCATCAGGGTGTTAAATTTTAATAATATTATTAACTTATTATTATTAAGCATAAATGCCATAACGGTCAATTAAACTTCTGGTGCGACGTTCTAACAAAATAAACAATGTGGTGTTTAAAATATATTTTGCCATAAAGATTCCAAAGAAGATGGCTAAAAATGTTAAAGTATGTTGTCAACTAGTAAAGATCCCATTTAACCCACTTTTGCCTTCATCAACATCAAAACTTTGGTGACCAGTTGATAATAAAATTTTAGCAACTAATAATACTGCCCAAGCTTCAATTAAGGCACAAATGGGGACAATAATACTAAAAGCGGTAATTTTTTTTGTTAACCCAATTGTTCCAATCCGGTGGTGGTGATCATGGGGTTTTTTAACAACATGGTATTCATGAATATCATGGTCTTCAACATTTTCGGGAACTCGTGATTTGTAATAAGCATTAAAGACAATGTAATAGATAAACCAGGTGATGAAAATAACTAAAATATTTGAAACCATAAAGAAGAACATTTCAATTCAGGTATGGTGACCATCAATTAAATTATGAATTCAAGGTAAGGCAATCCCTTCTAATAAACTAAAACCTAACCCTACAATTGAGATTGAATAAATTAATACTAGTGTATCAAATAAGCGTACTCCAAAAGTTGCTCCTCAAGGCATGGGAACATAAAAAATCTCAATTAAACTTAACCCAATTGTAATTCCTAAAAAAATAGCCGTGGCAGTAATTTTAAAAACAATTGAGCGCTGGTTATATAATTCTTTATCAAATAATGATTTTTTAATTCTTGTTAAAATACTATCATTTTTAACATTTAAATTAACAGTGGTATTTTTTTCTTTCATTTTTTACTCCTTTTTACTATTTATAAAAATTATAAATAGTAAAAAAATAAAAGTCAACTATTTTTATTTTTTTTTAAAATTTTTTAATTAACCCCTTTTCATGAAATTAATTTAAAATATGAACCAAAATAAAAAAGTTATGATCTCATAACCCACGTTCTGTTATTTATATTGCTATAAATCACTAGTTATTTATCTATTTAAATAATTTCTATTTAAATTCCGTTCTTTCTTCCTTTTTAAAAAGAACAGATTCCCTTACCAAAATTTAGGTTTCTCGCTTGTGGGGTTTACCCGTTCCACTTTCTAAATTTCTTTAGAACATCGTCACTGTGGCACTTTTATAGGTATGGCGCATATTAACGCATTAACTTAGCGCCAACTACCAGCCGTCATAGGTTCACCTATGCCTAACCTTATGGTTTCGGTTAGCACAAACACTACAATCTTCGCAGATTGTGCGAGCGTGGAGTTTCCTCTATTAACTTTAATTAATAGCAACTAGTTCTACCATAACTCTTTTATAATTATATCAAAGATTAAGAATTCGCACCATTGATTTTATTTTTTATAAAGAAAAGATATAATATAACAATAAGTTAGATAAAAAATGAAGAAAGTTTTTATAACATACCATCTTGGTAAAGATGACGAATACAAGAACCAGTTTTTCAAAAAATTTTAAGAAAAAATTAATATTACAAATGAAAGTTATTATCCCAAGGAAGTTAATGATCGCTTATTTAGTGACTAGGATATTATTAACAAAGTTAAACAAGAAATTTTACAAGCCACAAATGTAACAATTATGTTAATTGGGAGTGAAACTTGAAAACGAAAAAATGTGGATTGAGAAATTAATGCTAGTTTACAAGATCCAAAATCTTTAATTCTGGGGATTTTCTTACCAACTAACAATAACTATGGTTTTACAAAAAAAATGGTCGATGAAAAAACAATCCCCGCACGATTATCTGAAAATTATAAAAAAGGATATCTCCAATTATATAATTGAAACCCCATTAGTATGAAACCATTAGAATGGATTACCGCTGCCGAAGAGCAAACAACACAAGTTGCTCATAATAATTTAGCATTATTACAGCAAAATCTATAAAATAGTGATGTCATCACTATTTTTATTTTTGTAAATTTTCCATTTTGCGATAAATTAAATATTGCACCCCGAACTGTTGTTCGAGCAGGGGATTGATTTCTTTAAAATGCTGAGTAATTAAGGTGTTAATTTGGTCCTCATAAAAGTAATCACCAACTAAAAGTCCTTTCTTTTCAAAATAATTACATAAAAAATATGTTATTTTAATCTTTAAGTTAATAAGTTCACTAAGGGTTAATTGTTCATTAAATTCTTCTGTGCCCATAATTTTTGGTTCCTTACTATATAAAAATGCCAACATAATAAGAATTCTTATTAAGTCGGCATTTTAAATACTCTCTTGACTATTAATTTTGATACTTTAATAATATCATAGAATAATTACTAAATATAAGGAACGCACCACCTTTTTTAGTACAAAGAAAATATTTTAGAATAATTAATGCTTTTTATTATAGTTTTGGATCATTAATAACTCATGGTGGAGTTTATTAAACGTTTCAAAATGAATTGATAGTAACATTAACTCTTGCACTTGTTAGACAAAAAAACGAATAATTTGAAAATAAGTTTTATTATCATTACTATAGAAAGAATTGACATCCGGAGTTGGGATCATCATTATTGGTCAACTAAAATGTTCATAATCAGCATTGGTCAGGCGTTGGTTGGCATTAATTGTTTGCTGTTCTACAATTGATTTTAAACTGCTCCGGTATAATTTTATAAACTTATCTTTGCGTTGCTCATAATCTAATATTTCAACAAAATAGTGGTATATAAACTTAATTTCTTTGTTATTAATGGTGTTTCGAGTTTAAATTTAGCGGGAACCTTAAAATTATTTGCTAAATATTCATCAGCAATTTCTACTAGTTTGTGATGATAAATATACTGAATTACATCATATTTTAACCATTTTAATTCTTTAAAATTAACTAAATAAGGATGGGTTAGAAAACTACTTATCAAGTTAGTTGTTAAATACTTTTGCCCAATTAGTCATAATTTCAAAAATTTCTGGTGTTGAATTTTAGTTTTAAAAATAATATGATGAAAAAACCAATCAGTAATGTTAGCAATTACTTTAATAATATCTTGGTAATTGGCAAAATTATCAGTTAAATTCTGGTTGATTTCGTAGTCATCATTAGCAGCGGAAGAATTAGAGTAATCTTTACAATTAAAATTAATTAATAAATTATTATTTTTCTTAATAAGAAGTTTTTTCATTTGTGGCCTACTTTGCAATAATTGATAAGTTACATTCTAATTTTTTTAATAAAATAAAAACTTAACTTCCCGAAGATAATAACCTAGTTCTTGTTTAATAACCACACATTATTATCAATAACTTCTAATCAGTTTTTATAACCTACCTCACATTTTTTCTACTTATTTAATTATACTAATTTTTAAAGAAAAATTGGAGCAAACTCAGAAAAAAAATAAAAATTAATAACTAATCGTTATTAATTTTTCCTTCTAAATTATGAATTCTTTTAATTAAATCCGCTTTACTAAATCCTTCTTCTTCTAATTTTGCTTTTTGAGCTTTTGTAACATCTAATTTTGCTTTGAGAACTTCATTTTTATCTTGCAAATCATTTAGTTGTTGTCGTAAATATTTAATTTCTTTATTATACTCTTCAGCCATGTTTTCAAAAACTCGATAATCCGTGGCGATCATATCTAGAAATAAATCAACTTCTTGGGGATCATAACCCTGGTAGTCAACTTGAAACTCCTTATTAACAATATCAACGGCTTTTAATTTTATACTTTTCATTTTTTATCACCTCTTTTAAAGGAAACATCTGTTTTGAATGTTAAATATTAATTGAAGAAAGGACTGGTGTCATGATTTTACCAAATAACCGGGGCATTTTTTAGAAGAACTCATTAATTATAACATTAATGATTATCGCAATCGCAATCTTGCCATTATCTATAAACGACCCGTTGAGATTATTCTGGTTGTGAAAAATGGCAACCAAATTAGTAAGGCTCATCTTAAAGAAAAATTAAAATATGACTATTATGTTTTATATCAAGGTACGTATTTATAATTTGAAACAAAAGAAACTATTTAAACAAAATTCAATTTAAATTCTTTAAAGCAACATCAATTTAAACAACTAGAACTTGTTAACTTGCTGCACAAAGGTATAAGTTTTATTATTGTTTATTTTCGCACTTATGACTGTTATTTTTTATTGCCATATCACGCCTTAAACAATTGAATAGTAATGAACACTACCACTACCAAACAGATTCCACTGCAATATTTTGAAGATAAGGGCTATGAATTATCAATATCTTATCCATCGTTGTTAGATTTTATTAATATTCTTAATCAGTTAATCAGTTATATTTAGTTAATGATTTTGGCTTATTATTAATATAAGCATCAATGTATTTTACTAATTCATGAAAAGTAATTTTATTATTTTGATGATTATTAATAATTAATGTTAGTTGAAAATCAGAAATTTCGCGGTCTAAATATTTATTCAAGGTTTTTTTATTGTCATCTGTTAATGGTTTGGCTAAAATATTATTAATTTGTTGATATAAGAATTTTCGTTCCACATTCATTTCATTGTTTTCAATGATAATAATAATTTTGTCAAAAATTGGTGACAAATCCATTTCTAAACCACTTTTTTTCATTTTAATATTAATAAAACCTTGTTGTTTTAATTGATCTAACATTGTTTTCGCTTTTTCTTCTGTAAAATTTGAATGCGTAGCTATTTCCAAGGGGGTAATAAATCTTTTATCAGAAGAAGAACAGTTCATAATCAACATGATTAACACTAACTGTTCTTCTGATAAATTTATTAACTTGTAATGATCCAGTAAGAATCTTCACTTATTGATACTACCTTTGTTAAATAAACTATTTAACATTGTTTGTAATTATATTTAAATTAAATTAGTTTAATGCATCTTTTAATTGTTTAGCTGCTTTAAATTTAGCTGCTTTAGATGCAGGAATTTTGATAGTTTGTCCAGTTGCTGGGTTTCTTCCATCTCTAGCTGCTCTTTCAGAAATTGAAAACTTTCCAAATCCGGCAATTGATACTTCTTGTCCTTTAGTTAAAGTATTTGAAATTTTTTCAAAAATAAAATTAACCATTCTTTCACCATCGGCTTTTGATGTATTAAATTCTCCAGCTAGTAATTCTGCTAATTCTTTTTTTGACATAATTTTCCACCTCTTCTAATTTAAACCTTATATTTCGTAGGTTTATGTTATTTTACATTATTTTTTATAAAATGTATATAAAATATAGAAAAAAAGACATTTTTTAAAAAATAATTTTTCTGTTTAAAAATTGAAAATAACTAGGAAAAACGGCGTTATTTTGCAATTTCAACTTCTAATAAATAATCTTGGTTATCCGTTTTTACGCAAGAGATTAATCAATGGTTTTTCATCCAGTGGTGTATTTTCGTAATTAACAACATCCTGGTAACCATCCCACGGTTCCACATAAATAAATTTTGCATCATCACATCATTGCATTTTCAAATAATAACATTTGGATAACCAGTGGTACGGATTTTAATAACCCAGTTCGGATTGACTACTAAAATACGATCAGTTGACTTGTCAAATAATTCATAACATTGTGATTTTGAAAAATCATACTTATCTAAAAAGATTTCATTAATGTTTTCCGTTGGTAAACTATCAGTTAAAAAATTATCCAGTGGCACATGGGTCAAAGTTTGTGGACAGTCAAAAATTACTTTTCCTAAATGATCATCATAGATAAAGGCTGGATGTCAACCAAAATTGTATGGTAATTTTTCACTCCCATTATTAACAATATTAACTTTATTAAGTAACTTATTGCCTACTAACTCATAAGTAACATATATGATAAATTTAAATGGATATTGATCTTGAAATTCATCAGTACTTTCAATATCGTACTGTTAAAATTGTTGATGAATACTCAACGACTTCTCAATTAGTAATACTGCGAAAAAAACCATGACCATTCATTGAGTAAGTTTGACCATTATAACGATATTGATTATTAATTAATTTACCGGTAATTGGAAAACAAATTGGTCATGATTTTTTCATGCATTATCTTTTTGATAAACATATTCTTTATTGCCTTTTTTTAATGTTTTTTAATGATACTAATTCAAATGGATCTTTGCTAATTTGGGTGGGCGGTTAGGTTAATTCACCATTATCTAAAATATACATTTTTCCCCTTTTCTCTATTTTCTTTATCATTATAATACAAAAAAAGCCAAAGCGGCTTTCTTTTTCATTAAATTAATATCCAGTTTGGTGACTTTCACCTCTAACAATTGCTACCCCACCACTAGTTCCAATTCTGCTTGCTCCCGCTTTAATCATATTAATAGCGTCTTCTTTTGTACGCACTCCTCCGGCAGCTTTAACTTGGTAGTTATCGCCAACTGTTTTTTTCATCAAGCGAACCGCTTCGACAGTGGCGCCACTTTTATTAAATCCGGATGAAGTTTTAACAAAATCAGCTTTTGCTTCAATTGCTAATTGACAAGCTTTGACAATTTCCTCATTGGATAATAAGCTAATTTCAATAATAACTTTTAAAATTCGATCTCCAGTTGCTTTTTTACAAGCATTAATATCATTTAAAACTAGGGCATAGTCTTTTAATTTAAAAGCCCCAATGTTCATTACCATATCAATTTCATCCGCCCCGTTATTAATAGCATCATTAATTTCAAACGTTTTAACCGCGGTAGTATTTGCTCCTAACGGAAAGCCAACTACTGTGCAAACCTTCACATCACTATCTTGTAATAAGCTAGCTGCTAAACTAACATTTGTCGGATTAACACAAACTGAGGCAAAATCATATTCTTTTGCTTCAGTGCATAGTTTAATAATATCCTCCATTGTCGCTTCTGGTTTTAACAAAGTGTGGTCAATATATTTATTTAACTTCATAACAATTCCTCCTTATGTTATTCGTTAATATTAACTAATTCTAAAACTCTAATTGCTTCAATTGTTAAATCTAATAATCGTCGCATTTCGTTAATATTATTTACTTTAATTATATTGATAAATTTCTTTAATTCATAGACTATTTTATTTTTATTTCCTTCTTCGGTAAATAACTGCGTTGTTTGATCTTGAAAACGATCATAGATTGCTAAATTACTTAGCATTGTTAAATGATCAAATGTAATCGTGTAATCATAACTTAAAATTTCACTTTTGCTAATCCCCGTGGCTGCTTTGGAACACACAATATTAGTAATAATATCATTTTCATGGCGCATAACTACGACGTTATTAATATCAACATTGTTTTTTAACTTATGACTCATTGCTTTAACTTCTTTTACTTTCCCAAATAACGCAATTGCTAACTCCATGGGATATATTAAGGCATCATATAAAGAACCCTTTCCAAGATTTTCATCAAAAACTGAATGATATTCATCTATTAAAACTTCTTTCATACGACTTGAATATTTGTTTCAATGAAAACTTGCAATAAATGGCTTAATTTTATTAACATTTTCACTTAAAACTTCATATTCTGGCAAGTGAATTGGCTTAAAGGCTTCCATTAAAATAACATTATTCACCAGGGCAACCTGTTCTAAATCACGGGCTTCATGGGCACTAAATGCCAATGGTTTCTCTAAAAAAACATGTTTTTGTTGCTGTAAAAAGTATTTAGCTTGTTGGTAATGTAATCCGTTAGGAGACGCAATATAAATTGCATCGATATGATCTAACATATCTTCAAAAGTAGTTGTCATTCGCACTTGCAAATTATTTTTTAAAGAAAAAATCTTGGCTTTTTCCATACTGCGCGAATAAAGACAACTAAGCTCAATATCTTTGATTTGCCGAGCAGCATCAATAAATTCAGTTGCAATATTACCAGTACCAATAATCCCAAATCTTAACATAATTTCACCTCTTATCTATTATTTTATGCTATATTTGTCAAAATAACAAAAAAGTATTTTAAATTTCACTCGGAAAAAGAAAAAAACATTTTAATAAATGTTTTTATGAATTAGTTATTAACAATTAAGCGGTGGTTTTAATCTTAAAAGTAATTTTATCATTAATACTTTTGGCATTAAAGAATGGTGATGTTCCGCTGATTTTCACAATATATTTAGTACTATCATTAGGGTCAAGCCCACCGGTTAAACCAGCCTTATCAAAATAACTATCAGGAGCATTGGGCCCAAAAAGTTGTTTATTAGCAGCTGTTTTTAATTTAGCCAAATTTCCCTTATCAGCTTTAGCAACTTCAATTACTTGGCGACTAGCAGGTAACCAGTCTTCTAAATAAGGCTGTAAATTGACATCCTTTCATTCAACCTGACCGGTAAAACCACTAACATTGGGTTTTGCTTTAAAGTTAACTGTCGCATCTGATAAATTAAGGATTTTATCAACAAGCACAGGAGCTGATATGTTAACTTCAACTTGTGATCAGTCAAAATAATTAGTATAAATTGCTTGAATTGTGGTTTCTAATCCTCGCGTAAAATTAGGAACAGCATCTTGACCATAAACACCATTATAAGTTAAATTAAGTTTTCCATCTTTTGTCACTTTATCATAAGTTAGCTTACTTAAATCAATTCCTGACGCAATTGGACTTGAGCCCCCACCCCCACCTCCTGGTGGTGGTACACAAGCAACAACTGAGGTCGCACTAATTGTAGCAATTGAAATAGCTCCTAACATTGCTAATATTTTCTTCATATCTTAAACTCCTTCTCAAGATGTGGCACTTTAATGCTTCATATATTAATAATTATAACCTATTATTCTGGTTTGTCATCTTCCATAAAAGGATTAATTGGTTTTGAATCTGAAGAAGAGTCATTTTTAACAAGGGGGGCATTTTTTTTATTTTTTAATTCTAACTGTTCTTTTTCTCATTCTTCAGAAGCTTTTCATTTTTCTTTTACTAAGAAGATTTTTTCTTCAACCCGTACAATTGATTCTAAAACGGACACAGCAATGGTTGCCACAAAAACAATTGGAAACCATACATACCAAAAAATACAAATTCCGTTCGGAGTTAAAACATGGGTGTTTCCTAAAATTGTATAAAATAATGTAAACCCAAAGATAAAATATTGGGTAATATAGAAAATATACATAAATAAATTATGTTTTCTATTAAATTGAAAGGTTGTTTTTTTAATTTCATGCGCTCGCACCACATGGTATAGGACAAAAATTGCAATCGCAAAGCCAATTAACACATACGCAATTTTATAACCCGTATTAACACTGACATCTCACTTTTGCATTCCTAAAATTAAAAAAATAACCAATAATGCTGAATATAATACTATATTAGCAATACTAACTAATGATTTGATGGTAATTACTTTCATTTTTCCCCCTATTTTAAAGTTCTTTCTCATATATAATAGCAGATAATAAAAAGATTGGTACAGTTTCTGCGCGTAAAATTCGTGGTCCTAGCGAAACACTATGGTAACCCATTGCTTGGAGTTCTTTAATTTCAAAAGGTTCAAACCCGCCCTCTGGACCAACAATGACAGTAATGGAATGATATTCTTGTTTTAAAACCGTTGACAAAGAATTCACAAAGTTTTCATTTTCATAACAAACAATATTTACATCACTTAAATAAGATTGTAAAGTTGTGAGATCATTACTAATATTAGTAATTTTGGGGATTGAATTCCGATAAGACTGCTCACTTGCTTCTTTACAAATTTTTTCTCACCGTTTAATTTTACTATCATTATTTTCGTTGGCAAGGTGTACAACACAACGTTTAAATTCAAAAGGAACAATTCGACTAACCCCTAATTCCGTTACTTTCTGCAACATTAAATCCCATTTGTGGCTCCGAATCAATCCAGCAACTAAGGTAATTTTAACCTGGGGATCATGATTTTGGGCTAATTCAGTAATTTTGGTAATTACTAATTGTTGATTATTAAGATAGGTAATTGTTGCTAAATAATGGTGCTGTTGATAAATACAAATAATTTGGGTGCTATTTTTTAGCCATAACACGTTTTTAATTTGATGTAAATCAGCATTTTCCAAATAAAATTGATTATAAACTAACCTTGTTGCAAAAAACCGATGCATTGTTATCTTAAGACTCCTTTAAAATTTTAGTCATGACCTTATATAATTTATTATACAATATTTCTTTTTCATTCGTGGTATGAATTGTAATCTTATGGGGATTTTTCCCAAATAATTGTTTTTGAATTTTAATAATATTTTTTGTTTGGCTTTTACTTTTTCCATCACGTTCGAAAACACGAGTGTATAAAACTTTTTTAGAAGCAGTAATAAAGATTTTATAATCAAACTTAATTTTAAAAGCATTCAGGGTCACTGCTTCAATAATGACATTACTATTATGGCATTGCTTTAACAATTGCATGGTTTGATTTTCAACTAATGGCCACACCACGGTATTTAAATCATGATTATCTAACTGATTGTTAAAAATGATATCACGTAAGATCTCTTTATTAATTTGGTTATTTTCATTAATAACATTATCATATTTTTTACGTAAATAGTTTATTACAACTGGATTTTGCATACATTCTTTGGCAATAAGATCAGCATTAATATATTGAAATTGATACTTTTCAACTAAATATTGACTAGCAGTTGTTTTGCCACTACCAATATAACCATAAATTCCTATTATCATTAACATAACCTCATTTCTTTTAAAGTGATAATGCTTGTTAATAAAGTTAATATTAGTTATTTATTTAATCTTAATAAATCTTGGTCAGTAATAATATCAAAAATGGCTTGGGCAACAGCGCTCGTTTCCGCGGGAGTATAATGAATCCCATCATATTTCACCTGGTCTTCGGCACCCGGATTAGCAAATTCTTGCAGATTTAAAACCGGAATGTTATATTTACTAAAATAGTTTTTATAAGCGCCTGGTAAACTCGTTAATAACTCCCCGTCATTTAAAGTAATTGCTTTTGGAGGACAAATTATTAATACCTTGTAATCTGGATCTTCATAATTACCAACATACAAATTTTTAATTCCCTTGATAATATCATGTAAACTGGTAACAATTTTTTCTTCAATATTAAAATCACTTAAGTTATTATATTTAGCATACGCATCATAGCCAAAATAATCATTTGTCCCTAAAAAAATAATAAATAAATCAAAGGGTGATGTTTTGGCATATAAAGCACGTAAGTTATCCATTACATTATCCTGGGGAAAACCAAAATCAACTAGGGGTTTTACAATTGTTCGCCCTGGTTGCGAATCAGTTCTAATTTCAATATTAACCAGTTGATATTCTTGGGCTAATAAATCAGCTAATTTAATTGGTCAGTTATCCGTATCAGCCATTTTCCCTTCCCCCATTGGTAAATACCCATAAGTTAAAGAGTCACCAAGAATTGTAATTTTCTTTGTCATAAGGTTTCCTTCTTTCTTTATCATAATTAATATTTTATCTTATTTTTACTTATTTAGGGTTTTACTTTACGCGTAACATTTTTTGGAAAAACTCAATTACTCATACGATTCCAAAAAAACTAACTAGGGAAATTAACGCATTTTGACCATTGATAAAAAACTTAACTCCAGAATAAATTAAAAAGAATAGCGCAATAAAGAGTGAAACAAAAATTCATAAGAGAATAATTAAGATGATCACTGCTCATTCTCAATAGTTTCTTTTTAATTCATCATTTAACTCTTCGGGAGTGCGAAAACGCGCTAACAAATATCTGAGTGATCACGTAATAATAAACTATAAGTATGATAAGGAAATTAATAAAATAAAAATCACCACTTTAGCTAAAGTATCATTTTGTTGGTTGGTTGTATTCAAACAAATCATCTCCTACTATATTTTTAACTATACAACTTTCGTAGAGCATATACTACTGGGGGAAAGATTAAAATTACTAAAATTGTTTCTGGTAAATAATTAGTTGCTAAAATAATTCACGTAAACGCCTTAAAAAAAGCTTCGTGTTCAGGTTCAGGATATACCAAGGGACCAATAAAATACATAAAAACTAGCACAAACAAGGTATTGAATGTCGAAGTACTAATCGCAATTATTAAATTAAAAGTTTTTAAATAGTGCTTCTGAAACCATGTTAAATGAACATAATCATTATGATAAATTTTTGCTTCCACACAATCACTAACTTTATTAAAACCATAGGCAATCGCTCCCACACATAAGCCCATTAAGACCCGAGGAACAATTGAAAACAAAGGATTAATAAAAATGAAAGCGGTTGGCCCGGGGTATAATAGTTCTTGCACTAACGAAGTTAACCCAAAAACTAACCCGTAAATAACTCCCGCCACAATTAAATTAACATTAACCGTTAAATATAAGGCATATATTCCAATAATAAATAAAATATGCATTAAAGTTAATTTAACAACCCCGACTTTAATATAACCAAGGTAAGGAACAAGACAAAACAACAAAAAAATGGAAATAATAATACCATTAATTGTAATCATTCTTGTTGTAATCTTTTTCATTAATTTAATCTCCTACATTATTTTACCAATTTCAAGTTTTAATTTTGTCAGTATCAGCAATTGCCACATAGGGTAAATTACGTAAGCGTTCTTCATAATCTAGGCCGAACCCAATTAAAAACGCATGGGGAACATCAAAACCAAACCAATCCGGTACTAAGTCTACTTCCCGCCCCGCTTTTTTATCTAATAAAGTAACAACTTTAACCGATTTGGCTCCTTTTAAGATTAAATAATCTTTAATCATTTTAATGGTTTTCCCACTATCAATAATATCTTCAACTAATAAAATATCACGTTGATCAATTGGAATTGGTAAATCAAGAACAATTTTAGGGACGCCATTACCTTTGATTCCACCAAAATATGAGGATACCACCATATATTCGGTTTCACATTCAATAGTTAAGTGGCGAATAAATTTCGCCATAAACGGAATGCACCCTTTTAATAAACCTAAACATAAAATTGTATTATCTTTTAACTTATGTTCTGGTTGCGAATAGTAAGCACTAATTTCCGCTCCTAATTCCGCACAACGTTGGTCAATTTGTTCTTCTGATATTAAAATTTCTTTTACCAAGGGATGAATCATCATGGATTTTTAAACCTGCCTTTTCTTTTTTGGAATATTCCAATTATATATAAAAAACAAAGACTTTAAAAGATAAAGTAACCAAAGAAATTAAAATATTTTATAAAAAAAATAATAAAAACATCTAAGAAGTTTTCTTAGATGTTTGAAATTAGATATTATTTAAAACTTTCAACATGTTTTTTTAAATTGTAGAAGGTTTTAATTCCATCATATTCTGATGCTTGTCCTAATTCATCTTCAATTGCTAATAAACGGTTGTATTTTGCAATACGATCACTTCTTGACATACTTCCGGTTTTGATTTGACCAGTATTTAAAGCAACTGCTAAGTCAGCGATTATGGTATCTTCCGTTTCTCCTGAACGGTGTGAAACAACTGCTGTTCAACCAGCTTTTTGAGCTAATTGGATGGTATCAATAGTTTCAGTAACCGTTCCAATTTGGTTTAATTTAATTAATACTGAATTAGCAGCATTTTTAGCGATTCCTTCAGCAGTAATTTTTGGATTAGTTACAAATAAGTCATCACCAACAATTTGGATTTTGTGCCCCATTGTTTTAACTTGTAATTGAAAACCATCCCAGTCTGCTTCAGCTAATCCATCTTCAACTGAAATAATTGGATATTTATCAACTAGTTTATCTAAATAAGCAACCATTTCTTCAGTAGTCATTGCTCATTCTTGTCCTGTTACTTTTTCAATTTTTTTAAAGTGGTATTTTTTGTCATCAAAGTATAATTCTGATGAAGCACAATCCATTGCAATCATTACCCCATTTTCGCCTGGTTTGTATCCTGCTTGTTGGATTGCTTCTACAATTAAGTCTAATGCTACTTCGGCTGGAGTATGAGCTTTAAAAGTTTCTAAATTTTGGTTTTCATAAGCTCAGTTAAAGTGGGGCGCAAATCCCCCTTCATCACCAACAGCGGTAATGTCACCTTTATCATGCAAGATTTTTTTCAAAGTGTGGAAGATTTCTGCTGATCATCTTAATGCTTCACGTAAAGTTGGTGCTCCAACTGGCATAATCATAAATTCTTGGAAGTCAATAGCACTATCGGCGTGTTCTCCTCCGTTAATAATGTTTAACATTGGAACTGGTAATTTTTTGGCATTAACCCCACCTAAATAACGGTATAATGGAATTTCTAATTCACTGGCTGCTGCTTTGGCAACTGCCATTGAAACTCCTAACATAGAATTAGCTCCTAAGTTTTTTTTGAAATCAGTTCCATCTAAAGTAATCATAATATTATCAATTGCAACTTGGTCAGTAACTTCTATCCCAACAATTGCATCGACAATTTTAGTGTTAACATTATTAACAGCTGCTAAAACACCTTTCCCTTGGTAACGTGATTTGTCCCCATCACGTAATTCTAAGGCTTCACGACTACCTGTTGATGCTCCCGAAGGAACCATCGCTGATCCATAACCACCAAACTCAGTTCATACTTCAACTTGAACTGTTGGATTTCCCCGTGAGTCTAATACTTCACGAGCGTAAATTTTTTCAATTTTTGACATTTGTATATCTCCTTTTTTCCTAACCATATAATTATAAATACTTACTACTTTATTATATTACTTGAACTTAAAATGTAAACCTACGAAGGCAAAAAAATGTAGATTTTATCAATTTTTAAATAAATTAAACAAAGATAATATCGTTAAAAAAAGATAGATTTTTATAATCTATCTTTTTTATTAGGCAACAACAAAGGCTAAGATAATCGCAATAACTAAAGCATAAATAGTACCTGATTCAGTAATGGCATTCCCAATAATGAATAAGGTTCTAACTTGGTCCCCAGCTTCTGGGTTCCGTGCAATAACTTCAATTGTTTCCCCCAGTATAAGTATAACCTTGTCCAATTCCCGCACCAGCGCAACCAATTACGGCTATTCCGGCTCCAATATAACTTAAGTTAACTTTGATTTCAACATTAACAACTGGTGATCAAAACACCGCTAAGCAATTACTTACTAGTTCTAACACATAATAACCTTTCACTTCTATAATTAAAGTTTTTAATTGTTAAAAATAAACAACGATTCTTATCTTCCTTTAACAATCAAAAAATTAATTATTTTTATTTTAATGCTTCTAAATGTAGTAATAATTTCTACATTTACTGGTATTATAACATTAAAAAAATAATAAGTTAATAAAAATTTTATAAAAAACCTTAAATTTTTTAAGGAATTTAGTAATTTATGGCATTATGGTAAAGGAGTAATTGACGCAATCACCGTTAGGTTGACAGCTCAAATGCTAATAAAAATTAAAATAATAACAAGATTTAAAAAGATGCATACTTTTCAGTGGCGCACAACTTGGAGTTGAATTGTTAAGCGGGTTAAAACAACTAGAACAAACTGTATTAAAGTTAACATAAAGTACTGTAAATAATCTTGATCATATAAAATAATATGGTTTAACACTCCATCCCCTTGAAAAGCAATATCACCAAAAAAATTGATAACATTATTATATAAAATTGAACCAACTAACCCACCAAAGGCAATATTATTTTTTCCCATCTTAAGAAGCGTAAAAGTTAAAATTGTTTCGGGCATGTTTGTTACAAATGATAGTAACAATCCTCCCGCTGAAGTTTCGAGAATATGATAAGCATGGGGAACCACTCCCATAATTAATAATAAACAAAATGAAAAACTAACTAACACCACAATCGCAATAATAAAGAAAACAAATAGTTGTTTTATTGTTAAATGATTTTTTAACTCTTTCTCTGTGGTTTCATCTTCTTCATCATACTGACCAACTAAGTTTTTATCATAGGTTACTGGTTCTTTTTTATTTTGCCGTAAAAAGAAAAAGATTGTTGAAATATAGGACACCGCAAATAGTAATAAAACTCATGAGATATTAATTCCCGGAATTGTATATGCTAAAAAACGAAGGGCATTTAAAGTTTCCACCGTAAAATGCTGGGGAATAAAAGTTAAAAATAATACGAAAGAGAAACTTAACCCAACCATTAATAAAATACGATTTCATTTGTTTACCCGAATAAACAACTGGCAACGAATAAAAAATAAACTAATAAGAGCAAATAAAAATAGATAGTATTAATTTCCCCTCAATTGTATTCGTAAAAGATTGATGAGAAAATCCCGACCCCCACCCCATTGTTAAAGCAATTCTTGTTTCTGGTAAGGAAGTAACAGTTGCTAAAATTAAGGCGTCCGCCGCAGATTGTTTAATTTTTTTCCGCGCTGATCACGCCACTAAATATTCGGACATATATTTGAAAGCAAAAATAACCCCCACGGCAAAAAATAAAAACGGAATTCAGAGCACTGCTTGGGCTATTTTTCCCTCGTATAAATGTATCGGTTTAAATATATCAATATTTCAAGTAAGCAATTTTCCTATAGTTCTAAATACTTTCTATTTTTTCTAATTAATATTAATTATAATATATATTAAATAAAAAAAAGAAATCTTTATCTAAAATAAAAGTATTAACTTAGAAAAAATCCTAAAAATAAAGGAAAAAATCAATGTTCGATTTATAATTGATAATTATTTAATGATATGATTAAATAACAAACAAAAAATAAAGGAGGACACATCATGAATAACAAAAAACCAACAATCTTATCGGGGATTACCGCCACTGGAAAATTAACATTAGGAAATTATATAGGAGCAATGAAAAATTTTATTGAACTACAAAAAGATAATAACTTAATTATTTTTGTGGCTAATTTACATGCAATTACCATTCCAATTGACCAAGAAGAATTACGCGCCAATACTAAAACAATGGTTGCTTTATACTATGCTTGTGGATTAGATCCAGAGAAATCAATTATTTTCATCCAATCAGATGTTTTAGAGCATACCCAGTTAGGACACATCTTATTATGTAACACCACAATTGGTGAGCTTTCGCGAATGACCCAGTTTAAGGATAAATCAGTAAAAATGAAAGCGGAAAACGGAACGGAATACATTCCAACTGGACTATTGACTTATCCAGCGTTAATGGCCGCTGATATTCTATTATACGATGCTGATTTAGTCCCAGTGGGAAAAGATCAAAAACAACATATTGAATTAACGAGAAACATTGCGGAACGAATGAATAATAAATAT
Source organism: Spiroplasma mirum ATCC 29335 (assembly GCF_000565195.1). NCBI lineage: Bacteria > Bacillati > Mycoplasmatota > Mollicutes > Entomoplasmatales > Spiroplasmataceae > Spiroplasma > Spiroplasma mirum. The sequence goes on from NZ_CP006720.1 coordinate 868,191, forward strand.
AACCCTAACTTATTTAAAATTCCAGATGATTTTATTCCCGAAGTAGGTAGCAAAATTATGAACTTACAAGAACCGAGCAAAAAAATGAGTAAATCAAGCAATAATCCAAAGTCATACATTGGGATGCTTGATACTCCCGAAGAAATCAGAAAAAAAATTAAAAGTGCAGTTACCGACTCCGAAGGTATTATACGGTATGATGTTGAAAATAAACCCGGGATTAGCAATTTATTAACAATCTATGCGGCTTTAAAAAACATTACAATTGAAAAAGCAGTTAGTAACCTACAAAATTTAGACTACGGAGCATTTAAAAAAGCAGTAGCTGAGGAAATTATTAAAACTTTACAACCAATCCAAGAAAAATACCATGCCATTATGAACAGTGACCAAATTGATGAATTAATTGCGGCGGGAGCAAATAAGGCGCGTGCCATTGCGGTGAAAAAATTAACAAAAGTAAAAAACAGCATTGGGTTAAACTACAAACGAAAATAAAAATAACAAAGTACTAACATCTTGTTATTACTTTTTTAATTAAGCAGCGCATTTTTTTGCATTACTGTTTGATAATTCTCACTATTAAATAATAACGAACCAACCACAATCAAATCAAGTCCTGTTTTAATTAACCGCGCAAGATTTTCTCACCGGACACCCCCATCAATTTGAAAGGAAAGATGGTGATACTGGGTTTGGAAAGTTTTAATGTGTGCGAACTTTGCTCAAGTTGAATCATCAAAAGTTTGACCTGTAAAACCGGGCTTAATACTGACCACCGATACTATGGACAATTGCAATGGTAATGACCATCCCAATAATTCCCCCCACAAACGAAGAAATGAAACCAATTAGAACGGCATTGGGAACATAGAGAAAGACCGTTGGACAATCTAACGCTGGTTTAGCATTTGGAACAACTTTATCCGAAATTCCTTTGAAAGAAGGCACAATTTCGCGATAAACATATGCACCCCAATTAATAATACTTCTACTCCTGCGGCAAAGGTAAAGGCTTGAAGCATTCCTTGGATAAAGACATCATCCCCACTGCTAATAATATTTTTAGCAACTAACACATCATAGCCTTTTAAATCTCACGCTGTGAAATAGATTACTAAGTATAAAACAAACATTATAATTGCAAGAGCAATATTCGTATTTCTTAAAAAACTTAGTTCTTTGGGAAAATTAATATCTTCGATTAATTTAATTGTTTTCCGGCTTAGTTTGTCAACAATCATTCCAATCCAAGCAGCAAATAAATATGATAATGATCCCGTATGACCAACAGCTAGGGTATTGGATTTCGTAATTTTAACTACATAGTAATTTAAGAGCGCTGGAGAAATAATCATCCATAATGACATTAATAACGCTCCGGTTACCACGATAATTGATAAATCTTCATTAAGATTTAAACCAGCAATATTTAAAACTCCTGCTCCATAACTGACATATAAAATAAGACATGACCAGTTAAATAAATGTATTTATAAGCAGTAATTCTTGCCAATAAAATATTTAACGCCATTGCACAAATCATAATTAATGATCCGGCTAACACACAATTTGGGGGATTTGGCTTAAAAAAATCCTGGGCATTACTCATTGTTAGAAATTGCCCTCTTAATTCCAAATAATAAATTAGAGGCATTTTCTAATTTTTTAACAGCGCCGATTAAAATACCAGCGCCCTCGCCAATAATTAAAAACCCAATGGTCGTTTTAATGGTTGCCGAAATTGTTTTGGTAAATTTTTTGCGTTGCAATAAACAACCCACCAGGGCAAACAGATCAATTAAAATTGCGGGAGTACCAATAAATTATTTAAAAAAGTTTAACACAAATTTCCCAGTTGTATGGGTTAAAAATAATTCTATTTTTTCTTCCTCCTCTATTTATCATATTTCTTAATAATTTTAACCAGTTCTTTTTGGGAATAACAATTTTTTAAATCTTGTAAAAATTGTTGATTAGTAAAAAGCGTGGCAACTGCTTGTAATAATCCCATATGACTATCACCATCAACAGCTGCTAAAGCTAAACAAAAATTAACATGGTATTTTGGTTCATCTTTAAAAATGATGGGGTTTTTAAAATAAGTAAAACTAATTCCGGTTTTTAATATCGCCGGATCAACATTAATATGCATTAGTGCTAACTGCGGAGCAATTACATAGTACGGTCCAAGTTCATTAGTAATTTTAATAACTTTCGTTGGAAAGTCTGGAGTAACATAACCATGGTTGATCAACAATTGTGAGCCTAAATGGACTCCTGTTTGTCAATCACTAACCGGATTTTGGTCAGTATAATCAATTAATTTTTTATTAAATAAATTCATTATCTATCTCGCCTTTCTAAGCTATATTGTTCAATATGCTACCTTAATTGTAGTTTGATAAAAAATTGTTTCAATTTTAGGAGGATAATTTGTAAATTTTACCAACTAATGTAAATTTTATAGTAAACTCTTATATTAAAGGGGGAGAGGACAATGATTTCAATTATAATATTAACTTCTTATGACCTAACTTATTCGGAAGAACATATTGCAAAAGAAATTAACAAAAATCCAAATTATTTTATTAAAAATTCAATTACAACCATTAGTCAAGAATTAGGGGTGGCCATATCAACCATTTCATAATTAGCAAAAAACTAGGCTATAAAACTTTTAAGGAATTTAAGTTATTCATTTATGAAAAAAATAAGCAAATTAAAAATAACTTTAGTATTGAAAACGGGGGAAAACTACCAAAGTTAATACAAAAAATTAAGAATTTTAATATGTATTCAATTTTTGAAACAATTAATAATCTTGATTTAGATGAGCTCAATAGTGTAATTCATTGCATTCTTAACTCAAAGCGAATCTTTATTTATGGAGTTGGTTCGGGGGGTGGCTAGTGAGATAAACAATAATTTTCGAAGGCTCGGATTAAATTCTCATACTTCTTAGGATTTTCATGGCTAAATCTTATTTTTAAATTTTTTTAAAGAAAATGAATTATTTATCTTATTTTCAACTTCGGGATTAACCCGGGAAATTATTATTGAGCTCATTAAAATTGCCCATCATAACAACTGTCAAACTTTATTAATTACAACGCGGCAATATTTAACCAAGACACTCCAGCCAAACTTTGTTTTATATTATTAATGTGCATTATGATGAATCAGCTTATTTTCCAATTATTTCCAGTAAAATTTCCCAATTAATTATTAGTGATATCCTTGTTAGTATGTTAATTGAAAAACTAGCGGATAAACAACAATAAATTGAAAATGGTAAATATCTAATTGTTAATTGAAACCGCACTGGTTCTATTTTTTAGTTAAGCAATTAAATATTTCGCACGAAGGGTTCATTTAAATTCCCCAATTTTATTAGTAAAAACAGCTTCCATAACATCACTATAATTAGGAATGGATGTAAATAAATTACTAAAGGTAAGGGTCAATTTACCACGAATTAAATATTGAAAAAAATCATCAATATTTTTAATTGCCTTAATGTTACTTAAATAAACTGGTTCTAATGCCCCGGGGTTATTATAAACATCAGCTAGTCATGTCTTTAAAACATCGTCATTCGAACTATTTTGCTTAATCTTTAAGTACTTTTGGGTTTCTAAAATATTAACAAAATAATTACCCAAATCTTTGTTAATTTCTCAGTTTCAAAAATCATCACTGTTTAAATTAATTGTCGTGTAATACAAAGTAATGGTTGATGGTTGTCCCGAAAGGTTAATTTGTTGTAACGCAACCTGCCCACTACTATAAGTATAATTGGTACTATTTTTTAGCATCGGAAAAAGTTGAATAAAATTAGCAATTGTTTGTCAAGAAGGTAGCTTGTCTTTAGTTGGTGCTAAATAGATTTTAAATAAAACATTACTATTAATATCAAAACTATCGACTTTACTAGAATTATCATATTGGAGATTAATTGTTGGAGATAAGGTATGAAATTCATTTGTTCCATTAAACATTGAAAAAATTGAATCATCCCCCTTAGTATGGTGTGCTAAATAGTTGCCTTCCGCAATTTCTTCTAAGTGATAACCCGCTAAAAACTGGTTAATATCCGGGGTTAAACTATTATCTTCACTTGGTAAATAGGTTTGTGCTCCATGCCGGCAACTAACTAGATAATAACTAGGAGTTGCTGCTAACAAAATGGCAGTAATTACTGCTAAAATTTTTTTCATTCTAAACAATCAGTCCTTTTGTTGATGGTGAGATTAATAATAATCTCGGAAATAACTTAAAAATCAAAATTATTGGGATCTGGTCCTAACCGTTGTTCTGGGATAGTAAATAAACTATACATATCACTATCATCTAACCAAAAATCATCTAATTGCACATTGGAAATAATGCGTTCTTCATGACTTGACTTTGGCAATACCACAGTTTCTTGTTGAATTGTCCATTTTAAACAAACTTGACCAACATTTTTATTATGTTTTTTGGAAATTTCAACAATAATTGGAACTTCACTAGCTTTTCCTTGCATCATTGTGCTTCATGATTCCACCACAATTTGGTGACTACGACAATATGCTAAGACTTCACTATTATTTAGTCCCGGGTGAAGTTCAATTTGATTAACCATTGGTTTTACTTTACAATGTTATAGGAGTGCTTCTAAATGACTAACTTCAAAGTTACTTACCCCAATTGCTTTTAATTTACCAGCTTGATATTGTTCTTCTAATGCCCTGTAACATTCTAAGCGTTTTGGTGTTGGTCAATGAATTAAGCAAAGATCTAAATAATCAAGTCGCAAACATTCTAACATTTCATCAACTTGTTTTAAAGCCTTTTCATAATCATGGTCACTATTTCAAATTTTGCTAGTGATAAAAATCTCATCACGGGGAATCCCACTATCTTTAATTGCTTTGCCAATGATAACTTCGTTGCCATAATATTGGGCGGTATCTAAGTGACGGTAACCATTTTTTAACGCTGTTAATACCGCATGATAGGTTTCTTGTTCATCGGTTAATTTATATGTTCCCAAACCAATAATAGGAATTTGGGTTCCATTATTTAATTTTAATTTTTGTTCTAATACTTTTGGCATGAAGAGTACCTCACTTTCTTATCCATTTATATTTTAACTTAAAATAAAAAATAATCACTTTTAAAAGTGATTATTTTTGTGTTAAGTGGTAAGTATCTTCACAAATTATAATTTCTTCGTTCGTACGGATTGCATAAACGGGAACTGTGGCATTTGCACCAGAAATTAAGTTTTCCGAATCATAGCCTTGTTCATTGTGTTCTTTAACTAAGTCAAAGTTAATTAATTTAACTTCATTGGCAACTAAGCTTCGCATTATAGCTGAATTTTCCCCAATTCCAGCTGTGAAGACAATCGCATCGGCATTACCCCCTAATTCATTTAAATATGCCACAATATATTTAGCAATTCTTTTTGCACTCATTTTTAAAGCTAATTTACTACGGGGATTGCTCTCTGCACTCCCTACAACATCGCGTAAATCAGAAGAAACACCAGAAATCCCTAATAATCCTGATTTTTTATTTAAAGTATTGGTAATGGCAACAATATCTTCGCCAGTTTGACTCGCAATATAGTTTGGAATTGACGGGTCAATATCACCACTACGGGTTCCCATAATTAATCCTTCTAATGGGGTAATTCCCATTGAAGTATTATAACTTTGACCATTTTTAACTGCACAAATACTTGCTCCATTTCCTAAGTGACAAACAATGGCTTTTACTTTATCAATTGGTTTATTTAAAATTGTTCCTAGTCTTTTTGTAATGTAACGATATGATATTCCGTGGAATCCATAGCGGCGAACTTGGTGGTCAGTATATCATTTATATGGCCCAGAATATAAATAATTTTCAACTGGCATTGTGGCATGGAATGAAGTATCAAACACTGCCACATTTGGAACACTAGTAATTTTTTGGAAGGCTTCGATCGCCGAAATTGCGGGAGGATTATGTAATGGTGCTAAAATAACCATTTTTTTAATTTCCGCAAAAACTTCATCTGTAATGACCGTTGACTGCGTAAATTTTTCACCCCCATGCACAATTCGGTGTCCAATTCCGGTGATATCAGAAAAATCTTTAATAATTCCGTGTTCTTCTAATTTATTAATTAATACTTTCGCTGTTGCTTCATGGTCTTTTAAATCTTCTTTGGTTTCAAACTCTTGCCCATTAAATTTAATTTTAAAAACCCCATCTAAATAAATTCGTTCGGCCAAACCTTTACAAATAACTTCGTAATTATTCTCCCCGTTTACTTTATATAATTGAAATTTCATTGAACTACTTCCAGCATTGATCACTAATATCATTTTTTTTCTTTTTCCTTTCTTATTTTTGACTGCAAACATATGAATAAGCAGTCACTAATACAGTGTTATAAATATCATCAGTAGTCGCTCCCCGCGACAAATCGTTCACCGGTTTATCCAAACCAATAATAATTGGTCCAACCGCTTTAAACCCCCCCATTCGTTGAGCAATTTTATAGCCAATGTTTCCAGCATCTAAGTTAGGAAACACAAAAATATCAGCTCGTGATTTAATTGGTGAAGTTGGTGCCTTTTTCTTTCTAATTTCATCGTCCCAGGCCGCATCAAATTGAAATTCACCATCAACTAAGCAGTCAATGTTACGACTTCGAATAATTTCATAAGCAGTTCAAACTTTATTAACTGAATCACCAGCTCCTGATCCTTTAGTTGAATACGATAATAAGGCCATTTTAGGATCTTTAAAATCAAAAATTTGGGATGCTTCATATCCTAAATACGCAATGTCGGCTAATTCCTCAGCACTCGGATTAATATTTAAAGCACAATCCGTAAAAATATAACGTTCTTCATTACGAACCATTAAAAAAAATGAAGAAACTAAACTAACATTTGCTTTTGGACGGATAATTTGTAAAGCCGGGCGAATAATATCTTTTGTATCATAAGAAATCCCGCCAACCATTCCGTCAGCTTTCCCCATTTTTACTCAAATTGTTGCAAAATAATTAGGTTGTTTTACTAATCTAGTTGCTTCCGCAATTGAAGTTTTCCCTTTTCTAATTTCTACTAAGAAGTTTGCTAACGCATCAGTATTTTGTTCTTCAATTACAAGAATTTCAGCGTCCTCATCCATTAAGTTCTGCGGAACTTCATCGCGTCTTTGAAAGACAAGAACCGGTGTAATTTTTGTATTTTGGAACTTTGGTACTACTTCCTGAATCCGTTCGGAAGCTCCTTCAGGAAAAATAATTCGAACATTTTTTTCATATTTTTCAATGTTCTGCATTATTAACTCTAGCACATTCATTTCTCTACCTCTTTTCTGTATTTTTACAATAATAATTATATTACTAAATGAATATATTCCGTTAAATTTATTAACATTTTTAAAAATTATATTTGGTGCTATGATAATTTTAAAAAAATAGAGATACTATTAACCAGGGGTTAACAAGCACGGAAGGAGCCGATTTAATTGCTTATGCCTATTGCCCCAACATATTTGTTTAAAAGAAATTTTAGTTTCCCATACAGACCAAAAAAATATAAAAAGATTTAAATAAGTTCTACTTAATTTGTAGTAACTTATTTAAATCAATTTTTTTTGCTCAGGAATGATCAATACGAGCAGCACTTCCAATATGAATGGCGTCACAGTGTTTACTAATAATTTGATAATTGTCCAAATTAACACCACTTCCCCCTTGAATTTCAACCCCGTGGTGTCGGAGTTGATCAAAAATTGCTAGGTTATCCATAATCTTCGTAACGCCTCCCTGGGTTAAAACAGTACTAATGTTTAACTGGTGTAATTCGTGGATTGCTTTTTGCTTATTAATAATTTCGTCAAAAGCACGGTGAAAAGTTACTTTCAATGGTTTTGCTAGCACCACTAATTCTTGCATATGCGGAATGTCAACTTCTTTATTCGGAGTGATAATTCCCACTACAATTCCATCAGCTTTTGTTGTTTTAATATATTCAATATCTTTTTTAATTTGTTCAAATTCTTCAGGATGGTAGTAAAAATCAGCATCCTGGTGGCGTGTAATTACCCGAATTGGAATTGTACTTATCACACAACTTTCTTTAATAACATCATAATCGGGAGTATAGCCCCCATGCTCTAATTCGACACATAGTTCAATCCGACTCACATTTTGTGCTTGATTAATAACTTTAACATCTTCAACACTAGTTGCAATAACTTCTAAAAACATCTATTTATTCTCCGTGGTAATTAATTTAATCCGGTTCATAATTCCGTTAATTTTATCTTGGTAACTACCTAACTTAATATTTAACAAAATTACATTGTTAGGTTTAAGTAAAACAGCATATTGTTGATATTTATTGGCAAAAACAGTAATACTAATTGCCCCACTTTCATCATAACAATCAACAAAGGCCATTTTTTTATTATTCTTATCAAAAATTTCTTTTACCCGCTTAATAATTACTAAAATATTGGTTGTACCTTGAGACAATTTTAAATCACTAATTAAAGTCGTTTTTTGTTCATAATCTCCTAAAGTTCGAATATATTTTAGTGGGTGATTGGATAAGTAAAATCCTAAAAACTCATATTCTTTTTTAATATTATTAATAACATCATCTTCAAAAATAACAACTTCTGGTTTTTCAGCAAGATGAGGATTAATTATTAACTGCTCATTATTTTCCGAAACTTTAATAACTTCGACATAATTGGCCAGTAAATTATAATTATTAAATAACGTTGTACGATTAAAATTAAGATAATCTAACGCCCCGGTGTAACATAATGCTTCATAGGTTTTTTTATTTAACCCTTTTTTATATAACCGAATAAAAATATCATATAAATCTTGAAACTCCCCGCGTTCGTGGTATTCTTGGGCAATTTTATTATAAAATGCATAACCAATTTGTTTAATTACTAATAATGGTAAACAAATTTTATCATCTCTGGTTACATACGTACTTAGGGGTAAAATAATTGAGGGTGGTAAAATTCCTAAATTATTTTTTCTTGCTAATTGGATATAATCCGCTGTTTTATTTTCATCTCCAATTACATTTGTTAATAAACTTGCTAAAAATTGAGATGGATAATTGGCTTTTAAATAAGCCATTTGATAGCCCAAGAGAGAATAAGCAACTGCGTGACTACGGTTAAAACCATAAGCAGCAAATTTATAAATTAAATTTCAAATATCATTGGCAATTTCGGGAGTATAATGGTTTTTCACCGCATTATTAAGAAACTCGGTTTTTAACTCATTCATATAACTTGATTCTTTTTTCCCCATGGCACGGCGTAAAATATCCGCTTTAGCTAGTGAAAAATTGGCAACTTTTTGGGCAATTAACATTACTTGTTCTTGGTAAACAATAATCCCATAGGTCGGAGCCAAGATATCTTTTAACCGATCATCAAGGTAAGAAAATTTTACATGGTGATTTTTGCGTTGAATATACAAGGGAATATTGTCTTGGGGTCCGGGGCGATATAACGATGAGGTTGCCACAATATCTTCTAACTTATCTGGTTGCATTTCAATTAAGACCTTGGTCATTCCGGGTGATTCTAACTGAAAAATTCCCTTGGTGTCACCCGATGATAATAATTTAAAAGTTTTGGCATCATTCAGTGGGATTTTCTGCAAGTTAATCTTTACTTTTATTTCTTGATAAATATTATTAATAACATTATGCAAAATAGTTAAATTTCGCAAACCTAATAAATCCATTTTTAATAACCCTAATTCTTCTAAATAATTCATTGAATATTGGGTTTGATAAATACCATTATAACCTTCCCGAATGGGCACTACAGTTGCTAACGGTTTTTGTGATAACACTACTCCGGCGGCATGGGTTCCGGTTTGACGAGGTAAACCCACAATTTTGGGAAGATATAAAAAGATGTGGGGATATTTTTTACTATAAAAATCTAGAACATTGTTATTAGTAAAAGCATTTGTAAAGTTATAATTATCTTCTAAGCGAACGGCTTTACTCATTTTATCTGCTTCTTCTAAAGAGATCCCAAACACCCGACACACATCACGTAAGGCCATTTTCATCCCACTTGTTTGGAAGGTGACAATATGGGCAATATGTTGCTGACCATATTTTTCAAATAAATACTCCACCACTGCTTCGCGCTTATCATCTTGAAAGTCAATATCAATATCGGGCATTCCTTGGCGTTCCGGGTTTAAAAAACGTTCAAAAATTAAATTTTCTTGCACTGGGTCAATTGTTGTAATATCTAATAAATAGCTAACTAAACTCCCAGCAGCACTTCCCCGACCGGGACCAACATAAATATTATTTTTTTTTGCAAAATTAACATAGTCCCACACAATTAAAAAATAATCATTAAAATCCATTTGGTCAATAATGTCTAATTCATATTTTAAACGGACTAAATATTTATTTTCAACGTGGCTCCCTAATTTATATTTCATTCCCTTTTTACAAACTCCCCGTAAGAAATCACGACTAGCAACATTCTCAGGCGTTGGATACTTTAATAAATTATCATGAATATTTTGATGTTTTAAATCATAACCTTGAATATTACTAATAAAAGCACTAATATTATCTAAATATTGTTCATACTCCGAACTATAATTATCAAAAGCAAAGGTATCTTTGACCATGCTTTCTTTAAACAAAATTTGTTTTTTAATTGCATTAATAATTTTATAAGCATTAAAATCTGTGTTGTCAAAATAAAGAACTTTGTTATTTCAAATAATTTTATCATTCGTAACTAATTCTTTAAAAAAAGATAATAACATTAAATTATTATTATTAAGACCTAAATATAAATTATCAGGATTATTAAGCATTGTTAATAGTTTTTGGTAAAAAACAACATCATAATTAACTTCTTCAAAATTAATAATAATTTTTAAATGATCATTAATAAATGGTAACAAGGTTGAAAAATCAATAACATTATCTTTTTCATTATTGGTCATAATTCAGGATGAAATTTTAACAAGGTTAAAATAACCCGCTTGGTTAATCGCAAAGAGGTTTAAATTATATTTTTGATTATTAAAATAAGTATAAAAGTTTAAACCAATAATGGGCGTAATGTTATGGGAACAACATTTTTCATGAAATTCATAGACACCATACATGTTATTATCACAGATTGCTAAAGCTGGTAAACCATTTGTCTGTCCATAGGCCAGATAATTATCAATTCCAATTAGTGATGATAATAAACTATAATTTGTCCGAACATTTAAATGCATTTTGGCCATCATGATTTTCCTTTCTACAATTTAATTACAATAATAATAATCATAATCACAACTAAAATTGCTAAAATTGCAAACATTAAATATTTAAAAATTTGGGGTTTCTTTTTCGTATTAACTGATTTTAATAACTCCTCTTCAAGATCAATGACATTATCATCATAAAAATTTGTTTTCCCCATATCAACTACCTTAATATCTTCATCTTTTAAGTCTTTAATAATTGAAAATTCTTCATCAATCATCATTGTTTCTTCTAATAAATTAGTTTTAGTTTCTTCGGGAATTTTAGTTTTATTACGGGCTAATAATTTTAAATTAGCCGTACGCTCCTTATTTTTTTGTTCTTTTTTTGGAAATTTAACTTTTTTCATAATTTTCACCATAACTACCAATTGTGTATGTAACAATACTTTTCTCTATTATAACATTAAGAATGTCTTCTCACATTAAATCTTTTTCTTGCTCTTCGGCGACTGCTAATTTTGGTTTAATAATGGGGTTTTTCGGCACAAACAAACTACAACAATCTTCAAAAGGTAAAATTGAAGTTTCGTAAGTATCAATGTCTTTGGCAATTTTAATAATTTCATTTTTATCAAAACAAATTACTGGTCGTAAAACAGATAAACTGGAAACATCATTGATTGTATTAATACTTTCAATTGTTTGCGAAGCAACTTGTCCTAATGATTCGCCAGTAATAATTGCTTGGCAATGGTATTGGCGCGCTAAAATATTAGCAATTCGGTAAAACATTCGGCGCATAATCGTAATGCGGTAACTAGGTTCAGGGATATGCATTAACTCATGCTGTAACATTGAAAAATTAACAACATGTAAGCGTTGAGTTTGATTATTAGCATAGGGTGTTAATTTTTGAACAAGTGTTTTTACTTTTGCGAGGGCTTCTTTGGAAGTATGAGGTGGGGTCGCAAAGTGTAAATATTCAACACTCATTCCCCGTTTCATTGTTAAAAAGGCCGCTACGGGCGAGTCAATTCCTCCCGAGAGCATTACTAAACCTTTCCCAGAAATCCCAACTGGTAAACCCCCAAGTGCTGTCATTTGGTTAATAAAGACATAGCTAAAATATTTACGAACTTCAATATCAATTTGCATTTCAGGATGGTGAATATCCACTTTAACTTCCGTATTTTTCAAAATAATTGGCGCTAACATTTGTTTTAATTCGGTTGAAGTTGCTTGGTAAGTTTTATCATTGCGACGAATTTCTAATTTAAATGTTTGTGGCTGGTAGTAATTAATAAAAGCAATTGCTTGTTCAGCCATGTCAATTGGTTGGCGACTTACTTTTTTGGCTAATGACATTGAAGAAAAACCAAAAATTTTTTGTAAAATAGCAACAATAGTACTACTAGAACTAGGATTTAATAGTTCAATAAATAAACGGTCAAATTCTTTTTTAATTAAAAAGTCTTCTTTAAATTGGTGTAGTTTTTTCTTTACATTATTTACTAATAAAGTAGTAAAATCGATGCGGTTTTTCCCCTTAGTTGTTAATTCTCCATAACGGATTAATATGACATCAAAATTCATATGGTTGTTGTTTCCCCCTATTTATTTTTTTTGTTATTTTTAACATCAAATAATAATTTAATTGTTAAGTATAAAGTTGATTCATAATCATGGTTTTTATATTCTAACTGGGCATTTTTAATTTGTTCTTCGGCACTCTGGTTTGTTAAAATCAGTTTCTGTGAATAAACAAGGGCCTCTTGTGCTAAGAGATCTAATAAAATATCATTTTTAATTTTTTCAAATAATTTTAAAACATCTTTTCTTAATTTATTTAATTTAATACTAACATCTTTCACTTCAAATTCTTTGTTAATATCAAACGGGATTTTTTTAATCCGTTCCAAACTAGCACGGTATTCACTAATAATTTTCTGGTATTTATTTAGTAAATTTTTATATTGTAACTGGTTTAAGCGAACTTCCGCTTGCAACAAAACAACTTCTAACAAATGGATTGTTCGGCGGATTTCGGTTTCGACAAAATTTCTTTTTTCAATAATTTTAACAACTTCTTCTAAGGCATTTTGGGTTTCAACGGCATTCTCTAATAACCTGATTAATTCTTTATTGAAAAAAACATAGTCCCGACTATTCTTATTAATTTCTAATAATAATTTATTAGTATCATGGGATAATTGCTTAACTTTCCCCATTGCATCACGATGAATACTTTCTTCTTGCTCGGTTAAAACCGACGAAGAGCGTAACGCTTCAATCTGCTTAGAAATAATGGTAAAACTTCGTTCAATTTTATTAATATAATCCATCACAATTTTATAATATTTTTTAAAACAAGAAATAATCTTTTTCTGTTCCTTAATTGTTGTATGAAATTCACTAATCATATTAATAATTTCAATTGTTTTCTTGGTAGCTTTTTTGTATTGTAAATTATCAATATACCGAAAAACTAGCGATTTGTCATTATCAACTTTCTCTGCTAATTCATCAAAAGTAAATTTTAATAAATCCCGATTATTTTCATCCTTGTTAAAGAATAAATACTTATCTTTTAGTACTGATAAACGGTTCGGTACCACCTTAGTTAGTAAGGTAATAATTTGGGGAATATTATCTAAAATTTCAACAAAAATAGTCAACGAAGTTGTAATGTTACTTAATATTTGATTTGTTTTTTCAAAGTCCCCACTGGTTAAATATTCTTCAAATTCATCAAACATTAACTCAATTGATTTTTCAAAGTCATTAATTTTTTTCTCATCTAACGCAACATTCATTTTTAATTTTTCAACTTCAGCAATTAAAGCATTAAACATTACCTTATGGGAAAGAATATAATCACGTTGTAAAAGTTCAATTTGTAACTGTTCATTAATTTCATCTAATAATTTCCGAGCCTCTTGTTCTAATATTACTAGTTTATTATATAAAGGTTTCATTTTCGCGGATGATAATTGTTTACGATTTTTAAGGGCATATAACTTTCTAAAAACTTCAAAACAACTAATTAATTTTTTTTCATAAATTATTTCATACTTTGTTCGTCACACTACTAAGTCTTTCGCAAATTTATTACTATGCTGGGCAATTTCTGAGACACGAAAAATCTTATGTTTTAAGGGTAACCGTTTTAGAACATCAAACTTAGTTAAAATTTTAATTTCAATTTTTTTAAAGCGTTGTTTGCTAATTCACACCCCTAAAAAATAGCAAAAAATTAAAAAACATAAAATAAAAATAATAAAAAATGTTAATTCTACTGAGTTATGAATAATTCTTTGAATTAATGATAAACTAACCATCCGTTTCGCTCCCTTAAAAATAACTTTACACTTGAATTATAGCATTCAAAAAAAATAATACATAAAAAAGATTAAATTCTTGAATAAAGGTTAAGAATATTATACAATATTTTAGACAACATTTAGAAACAGCAAATAAACATGTTTAATCAATAGTCTATATTAGTGAACGTAATTATTTTATTAATATAATAAAGTAACCTTAGCTGTTAAGGCGAAGTTTATATATACTATCTTAAATAGAGTTTATTAATGATTTTTTTGTATGTCAAACTTTGATATATAGGAGGTTTTTTAATGTCACGTTACACTGGTAGCAAGTTTAAAAAATCACGTCGATATGGATTTAGTATTCTAGAAAACAATAAAGAGTTTTCAAAAGGGAAAAAAAGAGCATATGCTCCTGGTCAGCATGGTCAACGCCGAACAAAATTATCTAACTACGGAGTGCAATTACAAGAAAAACAAAAAATTAGATATATGTATGGTTTAACTGAACGTCAATTCCGTAATACTTATACAAAAGCGAAAAAAATGAAAGGGATTACGGGAACTAACTTCTTAATTATGTTAGAATCACGACTAGATAACTTAGTTTTCCGTATGGGCTTAGCACAAACTAGAAATGGGGCCCGTCAATTAGTAAACCACGCGCATATTTTAGTGAATGGTAAAAAAGTTGACATTCCATCATATATTTGTAAACCGGGAGATGTAATTAGCTTAAAAGAATCAATGCAAAAAAATCCAAAGATTTTAGAAAGTTTACAAGCGCAAATTAATACTTTAGAATTTGTTAAATTTGATAAAGTAAAATTTTCTGGAACTTATGTTCGTTTCCCTGAGCGTGAAGAATTAAATGCTAATATTAATGATGCGTTAATTGTTGAATGATACAACCGTTTGGTATAATTTCAACAAAAAAACAATATCAACATTAGTTGTTGATATTTTTTTATTTATTTTCATTAAGAGTAATTCCACTTGTTCGTAAAAGCTCGGCTGCAGCTTCTTTATCAACAACAACAGTGACATCATTGTGCATTTGTAAACTTGTACATGGCCATTCGTTTGAAATTTCACCTTCAATTAATTGTTTGATTGCTTGGGTTTTAGCGTGACCATCCGCAATTAAAATAATTTTTTTTGCATTCAGAATTGATTTAATTCCCATTGAAACTGCCTGTTTTGGCACCTGGTCAATTGAGTCAAAAAAGCGAGCATTTGCTTTAATTGTTGATTCAACTAAATCAACAACCCCGGTTAGCGAATTAAAATCTGCTGGTGGTTCATTAAATCCAACATGCCCATTAGTTCCAACTCCTAATAGTTGAATATCAATTCCTCCAGCTTTTTTAATCATTTCATCATATTGTTTTACAAAAACAACATAATCACCAGTTCCTTGGGGAACATGGGTGTTTTCCTTTTTAATATTAATATGATTAAATAATTTATCATTCATAAAATAATGGTAACTTTGGGGATGGGTTGGTTCTAAACCAATATATTCATCTAAGTTAAAAGAAACAACATTACTTCAATCGGTGTTATTTCGTTGATAATCATCAATTAAGTATTGATAAGTTGTTTCTGGGGAACTACCAGTGGCAAACCCTAAAACAATCTTGGGATTTGCTTGAACTGCATTCACAAACATTTTTCCGACTACTTTTCCAATTTCATTTTTATTTTCTACAACAATTAGCTTCATATTCATCCTCCCACATATCTTAACTTAATAATTATAAAACTTTTCTTACAGTAATAAAACAAAATTTTCAATCTTCTTAGTTTATTTAAAATTAAAAAAACTAATATTTCCTGGAAGTTTATAAATATCAAACACTACTTTTTTCTTTCCCAATGCACGGTATAATAAGGCTAAAATTACCATATTATTTTGTTCACGAATTAAATAATCCGTGCTTTTAACAGTAATTTTAATACCCACTTCAACATATTCAACTTTTTTAATGTCTTCTAAAAGAAAAGAAAAAGTTTTTGGTGTTTCTTGATTATCAATAATTCCATCTAAAATTACCCGTTTATTAGTAATTAGCAAAACACCTTTACAAACAAAACTAATTTTATTGTCTTTATCTAGTTTATGTAAATTAACATCATTGTTTTTAAAATGACATTTTTCTTTTGGTTCTAAATTAAAATAAATTGGTAAGATTTTTAAAGGTCGTCATAACGTAAAATTAACTTCTTCAACATTATAAATAAACTCTTGTTCTTTACTATTTAATTCAAGATCTAATTTCTTAACATATTTATAAAATTTATGGATAAAATCCTGGGTATAAGTAAAATTTTTTAAAATTCAGCGTTTAAAAATTCAATATTTAAAATTAATAAAATTATTTTTCCCCATTAATTTTTCATAGCGATAAATTAAGAACTTTGGTTTATATTTTAAATTATCTTCATTTAAAATATATTTTCATTCTTCTCGTTTATAATAAAATAATAAATCTTTTGTAAATCTTGTAAACATATGGTCACCTTATAATAATTATATAATGAAAAAATAGTAATTTAACTTACTATTTTTTATTTATTAATTTGAAGATGATGATGAATTATTGAAAATTCCTTTTATTCATTTTAAAATTTCCTGTTTTTTCTTTCCATTATTTGAAGATCTTTCCCTGTGTTTTACGATTATTGAATTAGAAGTATCATTATATAAATTTAAGAAAATTTTATTTTCATAACAATGACTAAAAAAGTTTTCAACAGAAAAAAATAACATGTTTTTTTCTTTCTAAATTGTTTTAATTTACTTTGAACATCCTCATAAAAACAACTAATATCATTTACTAATTTTACTTTTATCCCATCAATTTCATTTTGATATTTTTCTCTTTTGCGAATAGCTTCATAAGTTAATTTTTCAGTACATGAATCTATCTTGTTAGCTATAATTGAATTTGCTAATTTCTCTTCCATTTTTTTAATTTCCTCATGGACTTGATCTATTTATTTTTGTCTTAAATCTTCAATTAATTTTTTCATTATTTCATATTGTTTTACTGATGTATATTTAAAATTTAACGAATTGCGAGCTGCTACTTTTTGTAAAATTTCTGCAATACTGTCAACACGAGTTTGACCTTCATACTCTTGTTGTTTAGTCGTTAAAAAATTTTTGATGACTTCTGCAAATTCTTCTAAATTAAAATCAACATAATATTCTGAATAAATTTTATTTAGTTCTGCTTTAAGCATAGCTTTTGACATTTTAATAGCTTCTATCTCTTTGATTCTCACAGTTATCATTTTTTTTATTTCTCGGATTTGTTTTTTAATTTGACTAATAGATTGATCTATTAAACAAAATAGTTGATTTTCAACATAGTTTTGTTCTACTAATACCGTCTCATTACGCGCTTTATCAGCAATTTTTTGCTTTATATTATTAATAACTCCTTCTTTTAATGTTGGAAATGGATTTTCTAACTGATTGTCATTTAGGTCAGGGGGTATTATTTACTTCTATGAAAAATTAAAAGCAATTAGATAAATATGTATTGATTTTATTTTCTATTATATTAAATCGGTCTTCAAAAAAAGGGATGATTTCAGGATGGAATTTGTAATATTGTAGATTTTTTAAGTCAAAATTTAAAGCTCAACTTAAAGTAAAACCATATTTAAAATCTATATATGGTGCTTGCAATTCTTTTGGGCCAATTGGCATAGTTGTTAATTTTCCTTTTATGTTTTCGTTTTAAATAGTATAAAACCTTAATAAATATAAAACACCACCAATACTAATCAATATTGCTGGTGTTATATACAGTCAAAATAGCGTTTTTTTCTAATTCATTTAGTTATTTTATACCACCTAAACAATAACAAATAAACTGGGGGTTTTATCAAAATTATCTTGTGATTTTTAAACAAAAAAAGTGTTAATAAAAATTCAACCTTCTCTTAGTATTTTCCCTAGCAATATTAAGATAAGATTGAATTTGTTAATGGTGGTTCGGGACGGAATTGAACCGCCGACACTTTGATCTTCAGTCAAATGCTCTACCAACTGAGCTACCGAACCATTAAAATGGCGGTCTTGACGGGACTCGAACCCGCGATCTCCTCTGTGACAGAGAGGCATGATAACCACTTCACTACAAGACCATTTGGTTGCGGGGGCAGGATTTGAACCTACGACCTTCGGGTTATGAGCCCGACGAGCTACCAGACTGCTCCACCCCGCGATAAATTCTCCAAGAATAATACTATCATAATTTGGAAGCTAATTTCAGGTAATTTTTAAAATGGCGGAGAATGAGGGATTCGAACCCCCGCGTGGCTTTCACCACCTGGCGGTTTTCAAGACCGCTCCCTTCAACCAGACTTGGGTAATTCTCCACATATTTTTTTAATAAACAGATGGTGGACCCTACTGGGCTTGAACCAGTGACCATCCGGTTATGAGCCGGATGCTCTAACCAACTGAGCTAAGGGTCCATGGTAGCGGGAAAGAGACTTGAACTCTTGACCTCCCGGGTATGAGCCGAGCGCTCTAACCAGCTGAGCTATCCCGCCACATGGATTTGTTGTTATGTTATTTATTTTTGGTGGACCCGAACGGGATCGAACCGTCGACCCCCTGCGTGCAAGGCAGGTGCTCTCCCAGCTGAGCTACGAGCCCAATTTTAACAATAAATGGTCGGAAAGACAGGATTCGAACCTGCGACCCCTCGGTCCCAAACCGAGTGCTCTACCAAGCTAAGCTACTTTCCGATAATTAAGTTATTTAATTTAAAAAAATGGCACGCCCAGTAGGATTCGAACCCACAACCTTTTGATCCGTAGTCAAACGATCTATCCAATTGATCTATGGGCGCATGTCAAACATATTTATTATATAATAATATTTTATTATTAACAATATTTTCTTGTAATTTTGTGGTTAAAATGGAGGCACTAGTCGGACTCGAACCGACGGTGGGGGAGTTGCAGTCCCATGCCTTGGCCAACTTGGCTATAGTGCCGTGTATTATTTAAACCTTTTTTATATTATCATATTATTAAATGTTTTCAAGAAATTATGAAGAAAAAATAAGGATTTTAAATAATTTATTATTAAATTATTTAAAATCCCTCTCTGCAAAACTATTCAACAGCAATTAAATATGGGTATAACTGTTGTTCACCATTTACAATTTCATATTCAACATCAAAGTTTTCATCTAAGTATTTTTTAATCATATTAATATCTTTGGCTTCGGCATTTTCACCAATAAAAATTGTTACAATTTCTGTTGATTTGGTAATTGTTTTATCAAACAAGTTTTTAATAACTTCACTGATGTTTGGTTTCGAAAACATAATTTTTTTATTAACAATTCCCATATAATCATTTTTATTAATTTTAACCCCATCAATTGAAGTATTTTTTGCTGATCGGGAAATTGATAAACTAGTAACATTTTTAATGGCATTTTTTAAAGTTGAAAAGTTCTTTTTGGCATGTTCACCATGTTCAAATGATAACGCAGCAACCATTCCCTCTTGAACCGAAGTTGTCGGAACTACATAAACATTTGATTTTTTTTCTATTTTAGCTGCTTGTTGACCCGCTAAAATAGCATTACTATTGTTTGGTAAAATAAAGACATCAACAGCGTCCACATCTTCAATTGCTTTTAAATAATCATCTGTTGACGGATTCATTGACTGTCCCCCATAAACAACCGCTTGGACATTTAATTCGGTTTTAAAAAATTTAGAAATTCCATTCGCTGGAGAAACCACAATAATTGCCTCTTTATTTTTCAATTTACGTTCAACTTTAATTGTTTTGACATGTTTTTTAGCTTGTAAAGTCATGTTATCAACTTTAATATTACGAAATTCCCCAAATTGTTGAAGGAAAGTAATAACAGTTCCAGGCATTAAAGTATGGACATGGGTTTTTAAAATTTCTTGATCAACCACTGCCACAATTGATTTTCCACCTTGTTCAGCTAATGTTTGGCGGATTTTGGTAACATCAATTTTATTTATATAACTATCATTTAACATTACAATAGTTTCGGTACAATAACCAAATTTTTCTTCTAAATTATCCATAATAATATTGTTTTCTGAATTATCATGCTTCTTTTTCAACTGGGGAACTACTTTTCCCGTTGAAAAATATTCGGTCATTCCTTCAAAGATTTTTACCAAACCAAAGCCCCCTGAATCAACAACCCCAACTTCTTTTAAAACTGGCAATAATTCTGGGGTATTATTTAACGAAGCTGTTGAAAATTCAACAATTTTACCAAAAATATTGGGAACATTCATATCACCTGATACCGAATTAATATTTTCAGCAGTTTCACGAATAACGGTTAAAATTGTTCCTTCCACCGGCTTCATCACTGCCTTATAAGCAACTTCTTTAGCTTGCATCATTGCGGCTTTAATAGCATCTGATGTCAATAAAGTAACCCCTTTTAAACCATTAGCAAATCCTCTAAAAATTTGCGAAAGAATAACTCCGGAATTCCCACGAGCCCCCATAATTAATCCTCTAGCAAAAACATCGGCAATTTTACTAATTGAAGTTGAATCAACTTCATTAATTTCTTTGACCGCATTGGTCATTGTTAGATTCATGTTGGTTCCGGTATCCCCATCAGGGACTGGAAACACGTTTAATTTATCAATTTCAGGATAAAAATTATATAAATTATTATATCCACTAATTAATGCCTCTTTAAAAGAGTTTGCGTTAAATTCCATTTTTTTCATCACCTTACAAGCTTATTTATAACCGCTTATCTTAAGTATAATAATTTGCAATCTAATTTTTTAAATATCTCTTTTGATTTAATACATTTTTAGATTAATAAATCTAACACATTGACATTGACAGTAAAGTTACCCGGAAAAATATCCAATTTTTCTAATTCATACTTAATGCGAATTTGAACTTCTTGACTAACATCACGAATATTAACTTCTTCTAATAAAATTAAGTAAATTTTAATAACATAATCTTTACCATATTGTTTCAACGTGATTGACTCTGAGTAATTTTTTGTTAATATTGTGACATTTTCTTTTTCACTACTAAAATCACCAATTTTTGCAAAACCAGCGACTCCTGGTACTGTAATAACTGATGCGTAAGCAATATCTGCAATTTGTTCAATACTAACTTTTCCCATAACTAAATCACCTACAAAATTAATCAACATTATTAATTATATCGCGAAAAAATATTAAAGCAATATCTAAATTAATATGTTTCGACAAGGGCCGCTATACATATGCCCAAAAATCTTGCTACTATTTTATCAAATAATTCATTAGTTTTATATTAAAATCTTAACTTTTTTAAAATGTATTTTCATAGTACATTATTTGGTACTAGTAAAAGTATATCACAAAAATAAAAGACTATAAAATATAGTCTTCTATAATTAAGTTTAGTTTATTAATGGTTTTAAAAATTGGAAGTAATTAATTGAAAGTTTAATAAGTTAATTAGCACAAAAGATTTTTTAATTATTTTTAAATTAGTTAACAGTTGGTGCAACTGTTTTTAATTTAAGTTCAAAATTACCGAGTTAATGTTTTTAAATATTTTTGGTTTGTTCCGGTATAATTAGCACTAACATACACGGTTGTATTATTACCTAGTTTTTTCGCCACGAGAGTTAAATCTTACGCGGTTAATTCTTGGTGACAATCTTGATCACAATACAATTTAATAGTAAATTCTGGTGGATAGGCTTGGCCTAATGCATTAATCATGAGAACTAATTGCTGTTGGACACTTGTAACCAAACTAGCAATTTTACTGTCATCATAAACTTGCCCATATAGTAAAGTATCACTTAAAGAAATTGTGGTGTTAGCTTAAGTCAATTGCTTTGACACTTGGTGTACTTTGTAAAAAAGGTGTTTCCCCCGTTACTAAATCGGATAATAAATGGGCTTTATCACTATTGACACATAATTTTGTATAAAAACTTGTTCCGTTATCAATATTTTTTAAAATAGTTGGGATATCAAGTAAGTTTTCATAATCCGTAGTTCCTTTATTACTACTATAAAATAAAGTTTCCACTCATTTTTCATCGCGAATTTTTTTATTTAATTTATTATTAGAAATCACATTTCATAAAAAATGCACTAAATTATTAAATGAAACTACAGTAAACTTATCGGTTGGGTGTTGTTGCGAATTAATTTTTTGTTCAAACATTACTTGGGTGTACGATGATAAATCAACGCCACTACTTTTTTCATTACAAGCAATAATACTACTAGTTGTGGTTGCTGTTAAAGTTAACGCACTAAATAAAGCTAAAAGTCGTTTCATTATGAATCTTCCTTCCTATTAATGCATTTTAATTAAAGCAATAATGGCACTAAAAAGACCACGTGCTCAAATTGTTGCAAAAATCGCAAAAACATTTATTTTTAGAAAGCAAAAAATTGATTCATGACCAACGTATTCTAATTTTTTCTTTTGTTTACAATTTCACCAAATATGTAACCCCACAAAGAGCATTAACATAGCGCCAAAAACGCCAAAAACAATATAAGAATATTCTAAAACTTGGTTTGTTAAATTAGTTTCACTAAATAATAATAGGTTCTGAATCATTGTCTCGTTCTTCTCTAAATTTTATTCTATAATGGTCCGACTAAATCACGAACCCGATTAGCAACATGTTCCACATTAGTTCCAATAACTAGTTGTAATCCTTCATTACCAATCCGAATAATTCCAAAAATTCCAGCCGCTTTTAATTTTGCATCATCAATATTAGTTTTATTATCCTTTACAATTAACCGCAATCTTGTCGCACAGTTCTCAATAATTTTAAAATTATCTTTACCAACAATATCAACAATTGTTTGCGCCATTTGTTGATATTTATTCGCCAGTTCAGTTTGTTTAGCTTTTCCTTTTAATTTAACTCCAGCTTGGGCTTGGGTTTGAGCAATTATTTGTAAATCAACTTGGTTTTCAGCTTGGATCATCGTTGCCTGGCTAACATTCATGTCATCACCACTAGTTCCTGTTCGTTGACCGGTTGTTTTGTCATTCAAATCCCTAATAGGAGTAGGAATATTCATTTTTTTTAATTAATCAATACCAAATAAAATAATAAATAACTCCCATTACCATTGAAATTGGAAAGACTCATAACGGGGTTGGCCACAATCCGTGATCCCACATTATCATGTTGCAGCGACATAATTCATGATTTTGGAACCGAAATTAAGTAATTAATTAACCCGGCACTAAAACCAAATCCTAACCGAATTCCCATTCCAACGACCACCGCGGGGCAAAAATAGCTGTTAAAACTGCATGAATTACTAATAATGATGATGATAAAAAGATCCAAATAAACACTAGTGGTTCATCAATTCAAGTTAAGAACGAAACAAGGGCAACTTCCCCACCCAATAAAGGTAGCAACTTCATGGCGACGTGATTTATGTGCAGTCATAATCATTTCTAACCCAGTGGCAGAAATTCCTCCGAAGAATACCGGAAAGAATCCTTATTGGAAAATTCCAGATGTTTCAATTCCAGCACCATAAGCATTAATATCACCAAACACAATATAATTTCCATTACCTAAATTAATAATATTGGCAATATTATCGGAATTAATTCCCGGTAATAATGGGCCTTCATTTGGTAATTGGAACCACAAGAAAGATAATAATAACAATAAATAACAGAGAAAAGATCTTTTCTCTGTTATTTATTTTGATATGGATAGATGGTAACTCCTTTTAACAACCCGGCTAACCTCACCAGTTGGACACACGGATCATCAGGGGTTTTGTTTAACCAAATTGCCTTATAAACAGCGTAAATTTGAACACGCACAATATAGCTTAACCCGGCAACAATATAATTAGTTTCTAATGTACTATCATTTGTTAACTAATAATGACAATATTCAGCAGCATTCTTATCATTTAAATGATCAATCACCACAATTGTTTTGGCAACCTGGTCATGAGCAATCTCTTTTAATAAATCTAAATCATATTGGCGAGTATAAGCAGTTTGACTTAGAAAAAAACAATTAAACTCTTGTTATTAACCGCTGATTTAGGGCCATGGCGAAAACCAAGACTTGAATTAAAAAAGGTTGTTTGTTACTTCCTCGGTTGATAACTCCAATACTTTTAAATGGGCTTCTTGGGCATATCCTTTTAAAATATTTGACCCTAAAAAGATAATTCGGTGGTGTTCTTCATGAGCAATTTTTTTAATTGTTTAATAATCATTATTAATAATATTATCCACAATATTAATGATGTTATTAATTTCTTGCTCAAGTTGGTCGCTATTATCCTCACTAGTTAATGCTACTAAACAATATAATAACATCGAAGTGAAGCTGGAAGTCATCGCAAATGTTTTATCATTTGTCGCATCGGGCAATAATAGCACCAAAGCTTTGTGATCATCATGATTTTTAACTGCCAATTGGCCTTCTTTGTTACATATAATAATAATTTAAACTAAATCATTAATTAATTGTTTAGCATATTTAACGATTGCTTGGGATTCTGGTGAATTTCCAGATCGCACAAATGAAATTAATACTGTTGGTTGGTCTTTTTGAAAATATAACCCCGGGTTGGAAACAATATCGGTGGTTGAAATGCTAACTGCATCAAGACCCTGCGTTTTTAAATATTCAAATAAAACATTCCCAACAAATTCACTTGTTCCAACCCCCACTAAAATATACTACTTATATGTTTTATTTTGCAATTGTGCACGAAAAGTTTTAATTTGGGCAGCTAAACCATGGTATAACTTTAAAACTTCTCGTCACATTTTGGGTTGTTGAACAATTTTATTAATAGTAAATTCTGCTTTTAAATTATCAATTTCATCCCTTGTAAAATCTAACATAATATTTTCTCCTTATAAGTAATAAATATTATATATCAAAATATATATTTTTGTATATTTTTTTATAATTTATAATAATTTATATTAAAATTATAAGGTAATAAATTATGAATAATATTACCTATTAATAATTTATAAAATATCAAGATTAGCAATCAATCTTAATTTGATATATTATATAATGACATTAGAAGAAAAAAAGGAATTACAATGTTTAAAGTCGAGCGTCAAAAATTATTATTAAATTTTTTACAAACAAAAGAGATGTTTAATATGAATGAAATTATGGAATTTGTAAAACCTTACCATATTAAATATGTTTTATTGCGACGAGATTTACAAGAATTGGCAGCTAAGAATTATATTACGTTATCATATGGAGTTGTGAAATGAAACAATCAAATTAACGTTGAAGATACTTCCCGCTTGGAAAAATTAAATATTAATTATGAAGCAAAGAAAATAATTGCTAAAACTGCCCAACAATTAATTAATGATAAAGATGTTATTTTTGTCGGCGCGGGGACCACTTGTGAAGAGTTTATCCGCCAAATTACTAAATATGTTAAAATTATTACTAATTCTAAATTTGTTTACGAAGAAGCTCTTAAAAATAAGCAAATCGCCGATGCCGTTTTATTAGGTGGTCGTTTGCGTAAACGATCAGATGCTTTTATTGGTACTTTTACTGAAAAAGCTTTAGAAATTGAAACTTTTTATAAAGCTTTTATTTCGGTAACAAATGTTGATATGGAGGGAAAATTATATAATAATAACGAAACCGAAGCTAGTTTAGAAACAAAAGTATTAGATATGGCTAGTATCTCTTATATTATTTCCGATAGTAGTAAATTTAATTCGATTGGTTTTTTTGATTTTTATCATGCAAAAAACATTGATTATTTTGTTTGTGAAAAACTCCCCGAGATTAATCCGGAATTTAAAAGTAAATTTATTATTTAAATTTAACAAAAGAAATGAGGCGAAACCAGCTAAATCACTTAAAAGTTCCTAAAATATACTTGCTTTTATTTTCATTTTTGTTTATTATTTTATAGTATGAAGAGGTGATAAAATGTCAAGAAAATGTGATATCTCAGGAACAAGATCATTATCAGGGAATAAAAGATCACACGCAATGAATGCTTCTCGTCGTAAATGAAATGTAAACTTACAAAAAGTAAGAATTGTTGTTTATGGAGAATTAAAAACATTACGTGTCTCAGCAAGAACTTTAAAAACATTAAAACGTAAAGGGCAAATTTCACAATAATTATAATTCTCTTAATTAAATTAAGAGTTTTTTTGTGTTAATTATTTTTTTTTATCTTAAAAATAAGGTAAAATAACTATGGTAACTTGCCCATGTGGCGGAATTGGCAGACGCAGTAGACTCAAAATCTACCGAAGAAATTCGTATCGGTTCGACCCCGATCATGGGTACCATTAAAAATTTAATTTGTTAACAAAAAAGGTTATTTATTAAGATAATAAATAACCTTTTTACTCTTCTATTATTTAGTATAAATAACAATTACTGTTCCTGATAACACCTCAATTTCACCTGGTTGGTCATAAATAAATTCATTACTAATCACATTTGCGGATAAGGTTGTTAGTTCAAAGTCTTGGACATTATATTTCATTTTGGTAATGTTTACTTTCGCGGGAGTTAAACTAATTAGAGATAAGTAGCGATACCCCGGTAGGGGTGTAACCACATTTACTTGATGAGGTTTTAATAGATAACAATAATTATCATCATTTAACCATTTAACATTATATTGAACAATAAAACCAAACGATGCTAATTGCATATCAACCCGGGGCCCCTGGGTAATTAAGATAATTTCAGTTGGATGTAAAGCTAACGCCTCACTAATTGCTAATTCAGCATCAATTTCATTCTTAATAGCTGAAACTTTTACTAATTTATTAGTATTTTTTATAACTGTTTGATATTCTGCAGGGGATAATGAATCAAAATCTCCACAGGCTAAATCAATTGTTAAGTTATGATTTAAGAGAGCCAAACAACCCCGTTCAACCCCAATATGATAATAATCAGCATATTGGGTTAAATCAAGATTAGTTTGCGAACAAATAATTAGAACTTTAACTTGCTGGTCGTTCATTATTTTAGAAGTCCTTTTAATCTTTCTTGTAGATCAGAATGACCAAATAAATAACTACCCGCTACCAGCACATCAACCCCATAATCTTTACAAATTTTTGCGGTTTGCTCATTTATTCCTCCGTCAACTTCAATTAAAGTTGGTAAGTGGTGAACGTCAAGATAATCTCGCAATTCTTTAATTTTATAAGCACTATCCGCCATAAATGATTGACCACCAAATCCTGGTTCAACAGTCATTACCAAGACAACATCAAGAGCAGGTAAATATTTTAAAATTTCAGAGGTGGGAGTAGCTGGTTTAATTGCTAATCCCAATTTAATTGGATATTTATTTTTTAAACTTAAAAATTTGGTTAATTGGTCAGAAGTTAATGCTTCATAATGTAATGTTATGGAATTAGCTTTTGCTTTTATGAATGGCAATAAATATTCTTCAACAGATGAATTTTTAATTTTAACCATTAAATGACAATCAATAAATAAATCACTGTAACTAGTAATATCACTTAAGATTTTGGGACCAAATGTTAAATTGGGCACAAAATCACCATCCATTACATCAAAATGGATTCATTTTCCCCCAGCAGTGGCAATCGCTGTTAAATCACTTTTTAAATCTAGATAATTAGCACTCAAAACACTTGGTGCAATAATATATTCTTTTGGCATTATTTTAACCTCTTTCTAATTCCCCTAAAATTTTTAAATAATCTTGGTAAAAAAACTTTGGAATGTGGTGGCTTTTAACTAATTCTTTAATTTTACAACCAGGTTCTTGGTCATGTAAACAACCTCGAAATTTACATTCACTACTATACTTAGCAAAGTTTTGATATGAAATTGATAAATCTTTTTTGGTAAAACCTTTAATATCAAAAGAAGAAAATCCCGAACTATCAGCAATCATTCCACCTAACACTTCGTATAATTCAGTTTTGGTAGTGGTGTGTTTACCTCGACCCAAGGCTTTCGAAATTGATTGGGTCTTTATTACATCCTCATTAAATAAACTATTTAATGTTGACGATTTACCACTTCCGGTTTGACCAGTAAAAACAGAAATTTTATTGATAAGTAACTTTTCAAAATTAGTTCATGAGGCTGGGTCAAGAACTTTATTACTAATAAAACAAGTTTGATAACCTAATTTGGCATACCAATTCAGATAAGATTCATAAATGGGATCAGCTGGTGACACCAAATCTTTTTTTGTAAAAATAATAATTGGAGTTAAATCCTTATATTCAATTAAGGCTAAATATTTATCTAATAAATAAGAATTAAAATCAGGTTCTTTAATTGCACAAATAATAATTACCTGGTCAATATTGGCAATTTTTGGCCGATATAATTCATTTTTACGAGAAATAATTTCAATAATAATCCCCTTTTGATTTGGTTGGACTTCAATTTTAACCTTATCACCAACAATTGGGACTAACTTTTGGTGGCGAAAAATCCCCTTGAATTTACACTCATAAATTACACTATCATTTTTAACCTTTACATAACAAAATTCACTAATTAATTTAACAATAATACCTTGTTTTTGCATTTTAATTATAAAAGAAATGATAGTAATAACCCAATAATTAGTAATAATAAACCAAAAATCGCAAAAGTAATAATTAGATTGGTATTTAAAACTTTTGGAATAGCTAGATAACGGTCGCGAACTTTAACCCGCTTTCCTTTAATTTCAATGACATTCCGAAAATGTAATGGTTTATCTGCTTGATGGGTTGGGGTAAGAATCGCTGTTAAATCTTGATTAAACTGCTCAACTGTTTGGTAGCGTTCATTAGGATCTTTGGCAATTGCTTTTAAAATAACATTTTGTAAGCTTTGGGGCAGATGCGGATCAATTAATCGTGGTGGTAAGGGCAGTTCTTTAACATGTTTAACTGCTACTAAAGTCGGACTTTTTCCCACAAACGGAGCCATTCCAATCGTTAGTTCATATAGCATAATTCCTAGCGCATAAATATCACTTTTTTTGGTAGCTGGTTTGGACTGAACAATTTCCGGCGCCATATATTTTGAGGTTCCAATAATTTTATTATTTTCTAAATCTTCACTATTATTGTCTAAGATGGCAACTCCAAAATCAGCAACTTTAATCTTCCCATCATAAGAAATTAAGATATTTTCTGGTTTAATATCACGATGAATAATATCATTGCGGTGGGCTTCAATAATTGCTAAATTGATATCCTGAAAAAAATAAATTAGTTCATGTAAAGTACAAGGCCCTAAGGTTAATAAGCGGTTTTTTAAAGTGTAACCCTTAACTAGTTCTAAAACAATACACTGGCGATCATAAACTTCAAATGTTCCATAAACCTTCACAACATTATTATGTGAAAATTGGGCAATTGAATTATATTCTTTGTTAAAGCGGTAAACAGCTTCTTTATTTTTAGACAAACTAACCGACATTATTTTAATTGCCACGTTGCGTTTTAAAATATTATCATAAGCTTCAAAAACTTCGGCCATTCCCCCATCCGCAATCTTGCCAATAATTTCATAACGATTATGTAAAATTGTTCCACTTGTAATTTGTTCCATTACCTCACCCTTTAAATTATTAATTTAAACTCATAAATATCATAACATATAATAAAAATAAGAAAAATAAAGTTTTAATTAACAACTAATTAAAACTTTATTTTTATTTAGCATAATCAATTTTAACAAGATTAAATACTAACGAATTTAAAAACATGGTTAGGTTACTTACTCCCATTGTAATCGCACAAATTTGTTGATATTACTGCGGGAATTACTCCTAAATCTACTGTTCCCAAAATACTTAATAGAATTTTCATAAAATATCCTCTCGTTTCTACTTCCCACCGAAAAACCCTTAACACAATAAAATAAATATAAATATTCCCATATAATTAATAGTTTTTAAATATGATTAAAAACTATCCAATTTGATTTTACACTAAATAAATAAAAAAATTAAAAATTTTTAAAAACTTTTTCCATTTTAAAATATAAAATTAACTTAAATTAATTTAAAATAGTAAATAAAAAATAAAACTTAATTAAAATTATTCCTATAAAATCTAATTTAAAATAAAACTAACTAATTTCAAAAATCAACCCTGTTAAATTATCAGTTGAAAGGTTTTCTAAGGCACGATCAATTAAAATTTTAACTTTATCATTTAGTTTATTATTAGAAGTTAATGCATCAATAAAATCATATTTATCAACATAGTCATGAATACCATCTGTTGTTAAAATATAAGTCCCCATAACATCTTCAATAACATATGTATCAATTTTTAAAGTTTTAGTTGGTCCTAAGGCACTTGTTAAAACTTTTCAAAAAGTATTGGTATTATATTGTTTTTTATATTGACCTTGAAATTCTAATTCTTGCTTATCTTTTAATTCGGTAGAATTCCACATATTTTGATCGGCTGTAATTTGATAAATTTTATTATGATGTAATTTGTATAAACGTGAATCACCAACATTAACAACATAGACCTTTTGGTTGGCAATTAATGCTGCTACTAAAGTAGTTCCCATATCACTAGTATCTGGATTAATTTTAGCATAGTTAACCATCTCTTCTTGAATACTAATAACAGTTTTTCGTAACCACTGGTTAACTTCTTCATCATTTCATCCGGAAAAATTAAAATTTTGAAAGTGACTAACTAAGCTATTAACAACGAGTTGACTGGCAACTTCGCCATGCAAGTGACCACCCATCCCATCACAAACGACCGCTAAATAATTATTATAATTATTTGTGGTAAACTCAAAATAATCCTGGTTGTTGCTTCGGTAAGAACCGACATCTGTTTTATAACCAAATCTAATATTCATAATAATTACCGTCTTATAATCCCTTCTTTTTTAGCTCGTAACTGTCCACAGGCGGCATCAATGTCATGACCAAATTCCCGACGAACAATACAATTAATTTTATGTTTTTGTAAAGTATCAAAAAATTCATTAATATGAGTACTACGTTCATAAGCATTTTCTTCAACTTTATTATAAGGAATTAAATTAATATAAGCGTTCATTCCCTTTATTAAATTAGCTAATTCTTTAGCATTTTCAACACTATCATTAACATCATTTATTAAAATATATTCAAAAGTAACCCGGCGGTT